>CAIRTT010000410.1 GCA_903881535.1 uncultured Armatimonadota bacterium | reverse complement strand
TTGCGTCGGCTTATCACGATAGAACGCGCGCACAGTTCCAACGCTAAAGACATCTAACGCAATCAGAGCAGCAACGACAATCGCCGCAACTCCTGTATGGACGCGCGAGTTTTTTATTCGTTCAATGGCACCCGTAATCAAGAGTGCACCACCGAGTGCGGCAGCAATCGAATAGCGGCCTGTAGAAAACACGACATCCCAGTCCGAGTGCAATAGCTGTTGCAAAAGCCCAGTGACAGCGAGCACGATTGCAAGCAATCCGGCCATCCGTACGACAATCGATTCTGCAGGCACGCCCGGTAACATTCCTCGTCGCGCCTTGCTGACAACATCCAAATTGATGAGGAGAACCGCAAGTGACACCAAAATACTGATGCTTGACCAAGTCACTAAGTCAATCCCCATGTGGAACTGCATTAACCACATTGGAATCGCGGCACATCCGCCAACCCACAACAGGATGACTGGTGCACTCAGCGTGATGCCGGCGCCTTGGACCTGAATACCTGTCGCGAGGAGCTGTCCAAGTGAGTGGGATGCATCCAACAATGGCCTATGGAATGTCCTGATGAGCGGCACTCCAAGCGTCATCTGGTTGATGAGCATCCACACCAATACTGGAACAGCTATGCCGGGAACAAGCATTAGAGCTGACTTCTTCAGAGAAGATTTGGACATTGTGACCATCAGAAGGCCAGGTAGCCAGATACCAGCAGTCAGTCGGGTTACCAGGGCAAGTCCAAAGAGAACTCCAGCGAGAATAAACAGCTGGGATTTAGCCGCCTGCTTTGCTCGGATACCGACATACAAGGCTGCTGTAACCAATGCCATCGCCATCGGCTCATTCGAAATGTTTCCATGCATGTGACCGAACATCGGCGTAAACGCCATCACGGCCGCACAGACAAGGCCTGCCGTTTCTTGCTTGAAGGTGCGTTTTACAATGCAATACGAAAACCAAACGCTGATGGCGCCGAATATCAAACAAAGCCACCGGATGGACATTATTCGAATCGATGGTGTTGCACCGCCGAGCACTTTCCATGGAATGGCAGCAATACCGTAGAACAGTGGCGGGTGTTGTGCTTGGTAAGACACAAATTGCTCAGGGTCTGTTCGGCGATCAGGTGATGGCTTCGGGATTCCCTTTCCATTTGCGATCGATTCTATGTAAATCTGATGTTCTTTTTCATCCGGGCCGAGTCCGTACAAGCGTGTCTCACTCGCCATCGATGCCGGCATGTTGTCAGGGAGTTGGATTCCTTGGAGAGGCGTCGCATTCAGCCATTGGAAGCCAATCGCGATGTAAATGCTGATCAAAACCACCATCAAAACATTGCTACGTTGCTTCATTGGGATGCAAACCCTCCACCGAGGAGCTGCTTAATGGTCAGGAGCCCCAAAATCACAGCGGGAGTGTAGGCTAACCACTGCAGCTTTGACAGTTGCTTCCATCCGACAATCGTTAGTACAGAGATCGGAAGGAGTGCCGGGAGAAAATATCGTCCCTGGGCCTGGAAGACTTGGGAGATAAAGGCATAGTAAAACGGCATGATTACGACTGGAGCAAGGAGTAATGCGCTCATTAATGGGACATTCCCCCGGCGTTCCGGGTCACGAAATGCGCGGATAATCCCGACCAGTGCAGGGGTTATAACCAACATGATCCCAACAAATGGCAGCGGCTCCCCCGCGAACCTGCTTAGCGGTGTGTTTGGGTGAATAAAATACCAAAAAGATGCAAGAGACCTCACGGCGACTTGCCGGATGTAGTCTGCATGGGACCAGCCTGCCACCTTCTCAATATCAGCTGGGCTGAAGTTTGGTCCGGTCGCAATGTAGATGGTACGCGCAAGCGGATCTGCATAGAGACTGAGGTTTCGCAGCCACATCGGGGCAGTCAAGATTCCAACCGCAACGAGCATCAAGGTGAATTGGCTACAAAACTTCACAGTCAGCCCCGTAGTCTTGATTTTGGTAACGGCAGCCACAATCACCAACCACGGTAAGAGCTGAAGAACGGTTAGCTTTGTATACAGTCCGACCGTGATTGCCACTCCTAATAGAAGAAGAGCACGCAGCTGAATATCGTTGCTTCTGATGACTGTAAGCGCTTCACCAATGATAATCGCGCAGAGCAAGTGGGTCAGCGCATCGTTGGACGCGGCCCCACCAAGCTGAGCTTGTACCGGTAGCACACACAGGAATGCTCCAAGGGGGCGCACAAAGTTATCCCCAAACTGGGTGCCAATCCACTTACAGCAATACGCAACAGTCAGTCCGGCAAGGATCGCCGACAGGAGGCGTATAGTGAGAAAATCCCCACCAGCCATTTTGAGAATAGCTGCCAGCAAATAATAGAACGGTGGCTGATGAGCTTCATCCCGGCTAAGCGCTCCGTCTGGTAACACGCTCATCCCTGTGGCGCGTTGGATTGAAGTAACTACATTTTCAGGAAGCGGTGCTCTGCCAGGCGGAGGGACAAAGACTGGTAGACGCTTTGTCGTGCTGATTAGGCGAATGTTGTCCCAGTGTGCCGTTTCATCTGGATTATTGCCAAACGGAACCATCGCCGCAAAGAGAACGGATACAAGAAATGCCAACACTCCCAGCACTGCGTGTGTTGGAATTTGTTTATTGGATGTTGATGTCATAGACAACGGTTTCCTGTCCTTCTCTTCCAAAGCTTACGAGCGGCGTAAAGCATCCGGATAACACGGCATCATCAACCAGAGCTCTCCAGCCACCAGATACAGATCCCTTATCAGCGCTTCGATTGGCATTGTTGATTAGCACAGTTGTGTAGCCACGTTGCTTCAATTCTCTGGCGAGTGCAGCCGAGTCCGCAAACGAAGACCATGGAAGCAATCCATCCGCGTGGTTCGGCTCCGCCCAGAGAATCTGTCGATCGATGTAATATCCCCGAACCTCATCGAACAGCGCCACCTTTGCATCTATGGGAGTGTTTTGATTAATCCATACAGAGGCTCTGCCCAGCGGTCCCAAGCGCCGATAGATTTGCTCTTCCCGTGATTGCGCAGATGTCAGCGTATTCAGGCCATCCTTTATAAGCGGTAAGCCAATAGATAATGTCCAGACAAAACAAATTGCCGTGATCGCCGAGAGTGTGGCCCGGAGTGGCTTCGTAGCACTTGCGAAAACGACTCCCATGAGTATGGCGGCGCATGGAATTCCAGGGAGCAAATAGCGCGTTTGCTGCATCAAAACGAACCAGCTCGCACCGATTCCAAGCCCGAAGAGAAGTATCGAAAGCGATTCCCTTGAGAGTTTTGGGGCCACCCAAAGTAAGCCCACAAGAGCAATCACCAATGTCGGCGCGAGGCCAAATTGAACATATTCCGTAAAAATCCACGGCCGTTGCCCTATGAACAGGGCTTCATTAACAAGGTACCAGGGTGCCATCAGTGCATCGACAGGCTTCTTACCAAGTCCAAACGCCGCCTGATCTGCAGCGTAACG
>CAIRTT010000409.1 GCA_903881535.1 uncultured Armatimonadota bacterium | reverse complement strand
GTGACCAAGGTTTCATCCATGCGCGTTGAGCCGCTGACAAACTAGTGGCAGCTCCCACAATCGTCGTCGCCAGTGAGGTTGAATGGCAGGCATTATCTCCGCTTCATGGGCTAAAACACCTGGTGACGGGCGTTGGGATGCCAGCAGTCTATAGGTCCTTCCTGGAATCTGACATCGCAGGCCCACTGATCAGCATTGGAATCGCTGGAGCCTATAGGGATACAAATTTGCAGATTGGTGATGTCGTGTTCGTTGGGAGCGAAGTTGTCGGCGATCTCGGTATGGAACTTCCTGATCATCCAAACTTTAGCCCACTCTGGGATTTTCCCTTTGGCGCATCCCACGTCAAGGTCGACCTTCATGCACCTGTGATCGGCAGTGTTCCAGTTGTAAATGGATGTACGGTCTCGACCGTAACTGGAACACGTGCTACGGGAATTCGTCGGCGTGACATATTTGGTGCTTCCATCGAAACCATGGAGGGGTATGCCGTCGCGGATATTGCGAATGCACGCGGTGTTCGGTGCATCCAAATTCGTGCAATCAGCAACATTGCAGCCGAGCGCGATATGCAGCCTGCAAATATTCGAGTCGCCCTAGATGCCCTTTCTAAGTTTTGGATACAGCACGGCACTGACATTTTGGAGGCGATTGATGAAGCAAAAGATTGAAACATCCCGTCTTAAATCGCTCCTAGGTTTTCTAAAACCCTATCGCGGGAAGCTAACAGTTGGACTGGTGGCCGCAGCGATTGCTGGTGCTATCCCCGGTGGTGTTGCTGCAGCGGTAAAGGAATTCGCTGACCGCTCTGGTAGTGGCAACATAAGCGGTATCTATGTCGTCGCTGGGGCCATTGTTGGTCTATACACGGTGCTCGTATTGCTTCGGTACATCCAAGGGACTGTGCTCGCTGAAGTAAGCCTCCGTGTAGGGAATGATCTTCGCCGAACCCTTTATTCGCACCTGCTTCGTATGCCATTGACGTATTTTGACACGCAGCGTACGGGCAATCTGATGTCTACGATGACAACAGATGTAGCCAAGCTGCAAAATGCGGCGAACTGGGTTAAGGATTCAATTGCGCTTCCAATAACGGCTGTGACGATGTCCGTAATTTTGGTAAGAACCAGCCCAAAGCTTGTGTTGATCACGGTTGCTGTTGTTCCTCTGATGGCACTTGCGATACAGCAGATCACGCGTAGGTTGCGCGCTTTGAGCCAGACGGCGCAAGGCAAGCAGGCAGAGCTAAATGCACTCATGGATGAAACATTGTCATCCCCACGGGTCATCAAGGCATTTGCTGCTGAGGAGCGTGAACTAAATCGGTTTGCCACGGTAGCAGATGGTGCCATCCATGCACAAATGCGCGGCATTCGTCGCTCGGCACTTCTAGGACCAAGTGTTGACTGGATTGGATCCGTTGCGATGGCTGTGATTCTCGTCATCGGGGCGCAAGAAATCGCATTGCATACTTCGGATATGCAGCGTGTGACAAAGGAAGCCGCTGCGGCAGGTCTGCTGGGGCCAGCAAGGGATACGTGGGTAGCTGCACGGGTGCGTGGACTAAGCATCGGCGGATTTTTGCAGTTTGTGTTCGCGGCAAATGAGCTTTCGCGTGCCATCGGTGGCATGGGGGCACTTCGCGGTGCGTTGCTGGATATGTTTGGAGCCGTGGACCGTATTCATGAGGAAGTCCTCGATGTTCATCCAGAAATCGCAGATGATCCCGATGCAATAGACCTTGGCGATGTAAAGGGTTCTTTGTCACTTGAGGATGTCACATTCGGCTACACACTGGAAACGCCGGTTCTTTGCGGTGTAACGCTTGAAATTCAACCGGGCGAAACGGTCGCGTTTGTCGGTGCGACGGGGTCTGGAAAGTCCACGCTTGTTGACCTGATTCCACGTTTCATCGACCCTTGGACCGGTTGTGTAAAGCTTGATGGCATCGATTTACGTAAGATTAAGCAGGGTAGCTTACGCTCTGTGATGGCCATTGTTCCTCAGAAAACAGTTCTGTTCGCTGGGACTATTTTTGAGAATATCGCTTATGGAAAACCTGGCGTGACCCCCGATGATGTAGAGCTTGCGGCACGCGCCGCGGGTGCGCATGGGTTTATTTTGTCAAAGCCTGATGGATATGCTACTTTGGTTGGCGAACGTGGGGCGATGTTGTCCGGTGGGCAGGCCCAACGTATTGCGATTGCACGTGCACTTGTTTGCAAGCCGCGTGTGTTGATCCTTGATGAAGCAACAAGTGCCCTTGACAGCGGAACGGAAGCCGCAGTGCAGGATGCGATACGTGCCGGCAGCCACGATCGAACGACGCTGGTGGTTGCACATCGGCTTTCAACCATCGTGGATGCGGACCGAATTGTTGTGATGCAGGCTGGGAGTATCGCGGAGATAGGGACACACGATGTCCTTGTCGCCGCTGGCGGAGTTTATGCGCGGCTGGTGGAAAGCCAGCTACGTGGAGAAGGTGGAGAATCCTGATGAAAGAAGTGCGACCAAAAACCCTCAGAGCGGAAGTCCTCTCAACTATTGTCCATTTGGTGAGCTCAATGATTCACATTACGCTTCGGAAGAAGATAATAGGGATGCCTGAGATGGAAAAGGCAAGCAAGCATGGTGGTGTGTTTGTCGCATGGCATGGGGATGCCCTGATTGCCGGACATGTTCTTTCCTGGCGTAAGTTCACGGCATTGACGAGTCTTTCTCGCGATGGAGATGTGCAAGCCAGGGTCCTGGAAAAGCTGGGTTTTGATGTTGTCCGAGGCAGCACTGGCCGGGGCGGGGCTCGGGCAGCGGTTGAGCTCGTCAACTGTTTGAAGAGAGACATATGCATTTCGTTCACTCCGGATGGTCCACGCGGACCACGTCGTGTCATCCAAAACGGAGTGGTGTATTTTGCGAAGAAGTCACAACGACCAATTTGTCCGGTGGTGATGCGGTATTCGAATTGTTGGAACATTCGGACTTGGGACCGCTATGCCATCCCAAAGCCCTTCAGCCGCATCGAATGTGAGTTTCTCGCACCCATTTATGTATCCTCTACAGACAATCTTGATGTGATTGCTGCGGAATTAACTGAGATCATGAACGCAGCCGCTCCTGATCCTCCTGGTTTGATGACAGACAAACATTAGCACCCTGTAAAACTTCACTGTTTTCAACGGTCATTTCCCCTTGACAACAGACCCTGCTAGACCAGAGAATGGCAATGCCGATTTCGTGTGTCTGGCTCAATTGTGTTTGGACATATGGATTCGCGTTTTTATCGGCACCTTACTGAGTCCTGCGAGCGCATTCGCGGGGGGCGGTGAGGCATATCAATAGACTTTTGGACAGAGCCCGCAGGAAATCGGCGGTTCGCAGGTGAACTTCGGCTCATCCGAAAGGAGAGGTTTTGGCATGCAAATTCGCGCCGGGAAGAGTTACTCCTGGTTAGCCGCTGCTGTGCTGTTGCTGGGATCTGTGGCCGTTGTGTCTACAGGTTGTGGCGGTGGAAGCAGCTCTTCGGCAACCATTGAGGGTGGCAATAATGGTGGTGGCGGTGGTGGAGGCGAAACGCGCTTCGCCACGTTCCGCGTCAAAGTTGACTGGGGTCCACGTACCCGTGTCGTTGGCTTGTCATCTGCGCTGTCAGCGCGTATCACGATGGCAGGTGCTGACAGCAATGCTGAAGACATCACCTGGGTCGTCAACCGTCCGGATGGACAGGCTGGCGTCAGTATTCCCGTCGTGTATGACACGCCTCGTCAGGCGAAGGTGGGAAGCCACCTCCTGACAGTCAAGTTCTACGGGACACCTGATGCAACCGGCTCTGAAGTCGGATTTGCACAGGCATCTGCGACCGTCGTCACGGATGGTTCCCTAACCGTCACGATTTCCACATACACCGGGATTCAAACGGTGGCTGTTGTGCCAAACCAGTCAGTCGAGGTTGGTGAAACCAAAGACCTGACGTTTGAAGCACGCAACGCCAAGGGTGAGCTGGTTCCGTTGACGCATGGCTCCGCATTGTTCGCGGTGTCCGCAAATGCTGCAAACTTGGAAACCATTGATAATGGCTCCTCTGTTCGTGGTAAGCGTCCGATTGAAGCCTTTGTAACCGTCAAGGTTGACAATGCAATCTCCAAGGCAGAGCGTGTTGCAGTAACAAGTCGCACCGACCTGTCGGTAAGCCCCCTGGATGCAGCGATTGGTTCCGAGTTTCCACTCGACCTAAACGCTTCGATTGTGAATGCTCCTGAAACGGATGTCACATTTGCGATCAAGGGTGGTGCTGGAGCAATCAATGGCACGCTTGAAAGTGTTACAGGTACCAGTGCGACCTATGTTGCGCCGAAGGTAACTGGAGACACCGTCAAGACCGTTGAGATTGAAGTCGTCAGCAAGTACGACTCAACAAAGCGAATCACGGTTCCGGTAACGGTGAATGCGCCCGCAACGGTAACCGTAACACCTGCTGCACCAACAATCTCCTTCGATGAGTCAGTCAGCCTGGCTGCTGTGGTAAACAACCTCTCGCCACGGATACCAGCAGTGGATGCTCGCCGTGGAGTGACTTGGAAGGTCCTAACGGATGGCAGTGGGCAGAGTGTAGGCAAGATATCCAAAGATGGCATCTATACCGCTCCAAAGCGCGAAGGTACCTTTACTGTTGTCGCGACCAGCGTTTACGACCCTACAAAGTCTGTCGAAGTTCCTGTAATCGTTGAGTCTGCTGTCGCTGTAACAGTTGATCCTAATCCTGCCCCTGTTCTCGAATGGGAGCAAGTACTCAACCTGTCAGCTACGGTCGCACGGACAACTGTGCAGAACGTTACGTGGACGGTTGTGAGCCCTGCGGGTTTCTCAAGCGCTTTGGTTTCCACAGGACCAAGCACTGCGAGATTCACTGCACCTAAGAAGAACGGTACGTATCTCGTTCGCGCCACCAGCGTGTTCGATACACGTAGGTCGTTCACTTTGTCGGTTGATGTTCAAACGAATGTGGTTGTGAAGGTTACACCTGCGGTTGTAAAGATGTCTGTAAAGGCAACCAAGCAAATGACTGCGATAGTGACTGGTCAGCCAGCGGGTAAAGATGCCACAGTAACGTGGACTGTTACCGGACCAAACGGCGAAGCGAATACTGGTAACAAGTATGGAACGGTCTCCGGATCTGGACTCTTTACTGCACCAGCGACCGTTGCCAAAAATGGACTTGGAAAGCTGGAGCAGGTAAGCCGGATTGTTGCAACCAGCAACTATGACACAGCATCCAGCAGTGCTGCAACGATAACCGTTGTGGGTGGCTCGATCGGAGTGGATGTGAACTAATGATGAAAACACGTCAACAACTCAAACCACTGGCACTTGCTGCTAGTGTGACGGTGCTCGCTCTGATGACGGTTCTTCCGTTGTCAGGGTGCGGAGCCGGAAACCGCCTCTTCGGCGGAAGCGGCGGCTCTGGTACGACACGCAAAGTCGGAACCATGACTTTCCGTGTAACCTGGCCGAAGCAGTCCCGTCTGGTTCCAATTGCATCGAATGCGATTCGTGTCACGGTCACGCGCAATGGTGCCGTGGTGTCATCGAAGACAGTGGTTAAACCTGCTGATTTCTCGGATGCAACACCACCAAGTACCGTCACGTTTGACAACCTCGAAGTGGGGGATTCCGCAAGTGCGGTGCCCGCAGATCAGGTGTTCACGTATACGATTACGGCAACTGCTTTCCCTGTAGATCCGATTACTAATCCAACAGCTGTGCCACAGGCATCTGGTACCGTTGATGTCGGCTTGTCCACAGAGAATCCAAGCAAGACGGTTGGCTTGACGATGGCATCGACGATTAGGTCGGTGGTCATCTCCAGCCCGATTCTTGGAACAAACCTTGGACCAAACCGCACGATGACCTTGACCGCCACGGCATACGATGGCACCAATGGAACAGGAAATGTTGTTCTGACGACCGCTAACAAGTGGAAGTGGTCGCAGAGCGCGGTGGTTGGTGGAAACCTCTCTGGAGAGTTTGGCAACCCGGTTGACTTTACGGGAGCATCTGTCGATGACGCGGTAACGACGACGGTTACAGTTGAGGAAACAGAATCCGGTATCAAGGCAACAACTGACCTCGTTACCGTTCCAGTCGGACTTGGTACGGGCCCTTGGCCTCGTTTCCATGGCAGCAACCAGAACTCTGGAATCGCCACGGATGCGGCACCTATCAACACAACCCCTTCTGTGGTTGCTGGATGGGAGACAGCAAGCGTTGGCGCTGCTGTTGAATTCTCAAGTCCTGTGGTCGCCAAAAACGGTGATGTCTACGTTGGTGCACTCAACGGTCGTCTGTATGCGTTTGCATCGAATGGTTCTGTAAAGTGGTCCTTCCAAACGGGTGGAGCGATTCAGTCGACTCCATTGATTGGTAAGGATGGAACTGTTTACATAGGATCTTCCGATGGCTTTATGTACGCCATTCAGGATCTCGGTACATCCGGGCGCCGTGCTTGGGCTTACAAGACTGCTGGACCTGTTACAAGCAGCCCAGTAATCGATAAGGGTGGCTACCTGTACTTCGCATCTTCCGATACGGACAACCGTGTCATTGGTGTGGATGCCCTCAGTGGAACAGCGAAGAAAACGCCGGCTGGGACCCCATGGGTCTTTACCGCAAGCGCCGGTATCCAAGGGGGCCTCGCGCTCTCAGCGGATGAGTCATCGGTTGTCCTTGGCGATGTAAATGGAAACGTTTACTCCGTCAACACATCGACTGCGACGTCAAACTGGACTTACAGCACGGGCAGTGTTGTTTATTCGGCGGCTCCGTTGATTACCGCTATCGGTGGTCAAGCAGCGGTGGTTGTTGGAACAACCGAAGGCAAGCTTCACGCGATATCACTGACGTCTGGTACATCCGTCTGGGCGGATGCTGTCGATCTGGAAGGACAAATCTACTCCAGCGCGGCAGTCAGCCCGGATGGGACAACCATCTATGTAGCGACGTTTGATAACACATCCGGGCTTGATCGTAGCCGGGTGCTTGCTATCAACGCCGCTGATGGAACGCACAAGTGGAATACGGCCGCAATGCCATCATTCAACCCTGGCTTTACAAGCTCACCTGTCGTTTCATTCGATGGCAGTAAGCTCTACATCGGTTGCTACGATGGAAAGCTCTACGGAGTGAACACCACTGATGGAAGCGTTGCATGGGCATATGCTCCTACAGCACCAGGTGAATACTTCGACTCATCTCCTGCGATTGGAGCGGACGGAACACTCTACATTGGTGGAGTCTCCGGTACGTTCTACGCGGTGAAGTAGGGAATGGAAGCGATGCGAAAGGATCTACGCATGCGGAATATATCCATGGTGGCCATTATGGCCACCGTCGGAATGGCAGCCCTCGCCGGACCTGCAAACGCCCAGTTTGCTGGCAGTGACACTGCGGCCTATCAGAAGGCACTTGAGCTTAAGGCTCGGATGAAACCTGCTGATCACCTTGCAACGCGAGCCATCCCGAAGGCGGGTGGTTCACGTGCAGGTGGCCTCAACCTCATCTACACACAAAATCGCTGGGAATCTGTTGGACCGACTTTCATGAGTCCAACGAACCGGAATCAACAAGGCCAGACGTCGTCCTATGTAACTGGACGAATCAACCAGGTCGCGTATGACAACCGAAATGTAGGAACCTACTATGCTGCGACAGCAGGTGGTGGAGTTTGGAAGACGGCAGATAGCGGCCAATCCTGGTCACCACTATCTGACTTTTCATTCCCAACCCTGATGACCAGCTCGATTGCAGTTGATCCGGTTAACTCCCGGATTCTGTATGTCGGTCTTGGTGATGCGAACTTCTTTAACCATTATTTTGGTTCACAGTCAACACCTGTGCAGGTTGGCAATTATATGTCGACCGGAATCATGAAGTCCGTCAATGGTGGCGTAACGTGGGTCAATGTTGGGCGTGCTCAAATGGGCGGCTCTGCAGTGACATCCATTGTTGTCGACCCAGAAAATGCCAAGATTGTTATTGCTGGAACACGCAACGGCAACGCTGCTGGAGCGCTTTGGCGTTCAGTCGATGGTGGAACAACCTGGACAAACGTGACTCCTGCGGGTGTCTCCGGTGTCTGGACAAATGTTTCCGTCTATAAGCCATACACCAATGGCAAACTGACAGGTTTGTCCAATGGAATGCTCGTTCCAATCAAGCGACCAATCTACGCATCCTGTGGTGGACGTGGCGTGTATCGCAGCGAAGATTCTGGAGCCACTTGGACGAGAATCAACGCTCCATTGCAGCTCAACTCGGCTGCACTCCAGCCTGGTTACAGTCTGATGGCAGTGCCAAGCGCAGCCAATGAAAAAGTTGTGTTTGTTGTTGATGGAAACGCTGCTTATTCCGATGGTCGTGTGTTCAAGGGAATCCGAAAGACACTGGCTGGTCAGGATACGTACGAATGGTCAGATGTAACGGGTAACTTCCCGACAAACGACGGCCTTTCGAACAACTGGGCGACATCGGACTATGCAAATGCATTCTCAGTAGTTCCATTTTCGACAAAATCAGGTTGGGATGACCTCCTGCTTGTTGGAACATCCACCGTTGCTGCATCCGAACTGGCTGCACGTGAATGGACTGACCAAGCATCCGCTATTCGTACAACGGCTAAGATTCATATCCGTCAACATGACATCCGCTACAATCCATTCGACTTTACGAAGTCTCTGATTGCAAACGATGGCGGTCTGGTAGAGATGGACTATTCGAGTGCATCAGCGCCGGCAACATTCAGCGATAAGCTCGCTGGAACGATTACGGCGACCCAGTTCAATGGTGCAAGTGTTAACACATTTGATGTCACTGACATGTTCGGCGGTACACCAACGATTGGTTACGGTCGACTTAACGGTGATCTTTGGACAGCAACCGTAATCACACCTGCTCCTGGTGCGCCTCCTGTTTACAACTTCGGTAAAACTGCGATTGCACTGCCGACATCCGTTGGACAAGCAGTTCCACCACGCTACATGCTTGGTGCCGGACTTGATACGGGCGGAGTATATATCTCGACCAATAAGGCAGCGTCGTTCGGGTCCATCATCCCTGCCATTATTGGATACAACTTGTCAGGTCAGCCACTGTACAACTTCCCGTACGATGGCACGACAGATGGCGTTGTTTACAATGCATTTGGCGTTGCAACTGCGTCGTTTGCACCGATCATCGTAGATAAGAACGCAACAACAGCCCAGGGTGATGTCGCTGGCCAGCTGGTTCGTCCTGTTTACACAGGTGGAACACAGCTTTGGCGCTACGACCCTGCTCCTGCATTCAAGCCAATCCCAAGCGGATCGACTGAGCTTCCAGGACGGCAGGGACAATGGCGCCCAGTTGGAACGCAAGCCTTCGCTGGAGGGATCTCCTCCATTGCTGAAGCGGGTACGAGCTACTCGCCTCTCAGTGCTGGTAAGCGTTTGTTTGTTGGGACACGTGATGGCAAGCTGTTTGTAACGGCCGCTGTTGGTGGTTCGAATTCTGGACACTTTTACGATCAGACCAGCAATGCACTGCTGCCAACATGGCGTGAGATTACTGCTACGCAATTTGCAGGCAGGCCGATCACCGGCATCTCTGTCAATCCTCTCAACACGGGAGACATTCTGGTGTGTCTTGGCGGTACTGCTACCGCTGGATTCTCCGGACGCGTCTACCGATGTCAGGACATCACGGCACAGAACATTGTCTTCACAGACCAGAGCGGTCTAGCTGATACAACGGAAACGGCTTATACCCGCCTCCCGGATGTACCTGCTTACGCATTGGTTCGTGAAGCCAAGGATCCAATCAACACTTGGTACCTTGCTACGGAGATCGGTGTGTTCACGACAAACGACAAGGGATCAACGTGGTCGGATGCCGGTACACCATTGAAGCTTCCATTGGTTCCTGTTACATCCCTCGAATACATCCCTGAAGTTCCAGGCAACGAAGCCGTAAGTGGTTACCTTGCTGTATCAACATACGGACGTGGTGCATTCAAGTTTGACATCAAGAATCTGGTCGAGACACGTACTGCTCCGGCATTGTCTGCAACCTATTCCCTCAGCCGTTCCGGCAACAAGATCTATGCTGTTGTGACGCTGAAGAATGCCGACAATACGGTTGCAAACCCCGTTGGTCCAGCTGAGAACGTAAAGATCACGGCTGCAAACATCACCGTTGCACAGCTTGCATCGAACACCACCACGGCAGTTCCTGTGGACCTCACCACCATCGGTGTGGGTAAGTCCAAGTCAAGTGCACTTGACTTCAATGGAAATGTCGGTAAGGCTGGGACGCTGGCAAACGTGACGGTTAATTGGTCGTATCGCTTCAACGATGTGACATATAGCGGTTCAGCGACATGGCGGACTCGTCTGCCATAAGCGTTGGATTAGGACGAAACTTAGGCCCCGGGGAAACCCGGGGCCTTTTTTTGTTCTTGACCTTCGATTGCTTAGGTAGATGTCTCGAACATCAATTGCAAGGCTAATTGAGCATCTATTGCCGTAGCGAAACAGCATTATCATCGTCAGTCCACATCCAAGAGGGCCTTACTAGGTAGAATAGGCGCGGATGAATGATGTCTATAACCCGCTGACCCTTGCTGAAAAGCTGAAGAATCTCCCAACGCAACCAGGCTGCTATCTGCACAAGGACAAGGATGGCACCATCCTCTATGTGGGCAAAGCCATCAATCTGAGAAATCGCGTCCGGTCCTATTTCCAGAAGAGTGCGAATCACTCACCTAAAACGCGGCGGATGGTCGCTCAGGTGATGGACCTCGATTGGGTTGTCACCGATAGTGAGCTGGAAGCGCTCATTCTTGAATGCAATCTCATCAAGAAACATCAGCCTAAGTACAACGTCCGGCTCCGTGATGACAAGCATTATCCCTACCTGATGCTAACGACATCGGAGCAGTTCCCACGTTTGATCATCACGCGAAAAGTCAAGCAAGGGGATGGTAACCGCTACTTCGGGCCATTTACAAATTCTGGAGCCGTAAGTCAGACACTTACCCTTGTCTATCGACTCTTCCCGCTCGTGACGTGTAGAAAAACTTGGACAAACATCCCAGAACAAAAACCATGCCTCTACTACCACATGGGCCGATGTCCGGAAGCTCCGTGTGCAGGACTTGCCGATCGGGAACGCTATTTGCAGGCTGTCTCCGATGTTGAGCTCTTTCTCTCGGGACGGCAGGAACCTCTGGTCAAGAAGCTAAAATCCGATATGGAGGCCGCAGCAGAACGGCTAGAGTTCGAACGTGCCGCAAAGCTTCGTGATCAGGTAAATGCCCTTCAGACGATCGTCGAACGCCAGAAGGTCGTCAATACCACTGGCGGCGATCAGGATGTGATGGCAGTCGTTGCGGACGAACACGGTGCCGCGGTACAAATGTTCTTCATTCGTGGTGGGAAGCTCATCGGACAGGAGCATTTTCTCCTCGATGGTGCTGACTCCGAAGCCGAATCTGGAATCACGGAAGCCACTGCTGAATTCGTGAAGCAGTATTACCAAGATGCGACATTTGTTCCCAGTGAGATTATCCTTCCAAGACATCTCGAGGAAATGGAAATCATCGAATCGTGGCTCCGTCAGAAGAAGGGGGCAAAGGTAACCCTTCAGGTTCCAGAACGCGGAGAGCGCCGCCGACTTCTGGACATGGCGAGCACTAATGCTGAACTCGTTCTTAGGCAGATCCGGGATGCTGCTGCGGAAGAGCAATCCCGCATCGATATGGCACTCCTTGAGCTATCAACGGCGCTTGGGATGACTGGAAACCTGCTGACCCGTATTGAGGCTTATGACAACTCAAATGTGCAGGGTCGGCATGCGGTGGGGGCAATGGTGGTCTTCGACCGTGGTAAGCCGCGGAAGGATGCCTATCGCCGCTTCAAGATTGAGCAAAGCGAAGGGGATCCAAATGACTTTGCGATGATGCACGAGATGCTTTCCCGGCGCTTTGCACATATGCAGGCTGATAATCCCAAGTTTTCGGCTGTCCCTGATCTGATCCTAGTGGATGGTGGTAAAGGGCAGGTGAGCGCAGCTGTTGATGCGATGCGTTCCTACGGCTACGATTTTCCGGTTGTGGGTCTGGCCAAACAGTTTGAGCAGCTGTGGCTCCCGGGAGCAGAAGCACCAATCGAGCTCAACCGTGGAAGTGCTGGCTTGTTTCTCGTACAACGCATCCGGGATGAAGTTCACCGCTTCGCCATCACTTACCATCGCAATGTCCGTGGAAGAGCTGCAAACATGAGCCTTCTGGATGAGATTCCTGGAATCGGTCCAACGCGTCGTAGAGCCCTGATGCGCTTCTATGGGAGTCTTGACCG
>CAIRTT010000408.1 GCA_903881535.1 uncultured Armatimonadota bacterium | reverse complement strand
TCGTTTGGCGATTTCAGGCGGATGCTTGGATGTCACGCGTGATCGCGTAACGGTCCTCGCTGATGCAGCCGAATTTGAAGATGAAATCGATGCTAATCGTGCCGAAGATGCATTGTCAAAAGCCCGTGAGCTATTGGCATCGACAGATGCTGCAGAACGTGACAGTGCTGCTGTCGCAATGCGAAGGGCTCAAGCCCGCTTGCGCGTCGTTCGGGGTTCTGGTCGATAGTCGGATATCTGATCAGTGAACAACAAGGTTTGGCGGTTACTTTTCACCGCACTCCTTACCTCTATCACGTCGCTGCTAGCCCTTCAGGGTGCAGAGATTTTCCTTGGCTACCTCAAGGGGCAGCGCTTTGATGTAATCCTTTCGTATGCTTGGGTCTACCCTGTCTACAGGGTGGTCTTTCTCATATCGGGACTGATTATTGGATTCGAGCTTGGCCGGACGATATTCGGTCGCTTGGAAAAACAGGGCGACTCCCTGCGGCAAATGTCAGCCAAAGATAAGCTGGCCATCGGCGGTGGACTCATCGTTGGCCTAGTTCTATCTGCTGTCATCGCGATTCCAATCTTCGTAGCCCTAAACACGCAAAAACTTGCTGCGTTTGCGATTACGCTTTTAATCGGTTCGGTAATCACCTATTTCTGTGTGTCAGTGACTTCGTCCATGAAGGAAGAGTTTCAAGGGCTCTCACCGACAAATGGCTCGAAAGAAGATCCAATCAATGCGGACACGGTTTACGTGCTGGACACCAATGTAATCATTGATGGACGTATCGCCGATGTAGCAAGAGTTGGTTTTTTGCGCGGAACAATGTATGTACCCGGCTTCGTTCTTGATGAGCTTCAATACATCGCTGATTCAGGTGATTCCCTCAAGCGCGTAAGGGGTCGCAGGGGCCTCGATATCCTCAACCAAATGCAAAAGGAACTTCCATTGGTTGTTCGGACCATGGATAAGCATGCACCAGGTACCGAGGAAGTTGATAAGCGCTTGGTCCGCCTTACACGGGCTTTATCCGGACAGCTGGTTACGAATGACTACAACCTTCAGTGCGTAGCAGAGCTCGAAGGCATCACTGTGTTGAGCATAAATGCACTTGCAAATGCATTGAAGCCTGTCGTCCTGCCAGGAGAAGACATGCAGGTCTCTCTGGTACGGGAAGGCCGTGACCACAATCAGGCAGTGGCATATCTCGATGATGGAACTATGGTTGTTGTAGAAGGGGCTAGAAGACTGATCGGGCAAACAGTAGATGTCACAGTCTCATCTCTTCTCCAAACAACCGCAGGTAAGATGATTTTCGCATTCTTGAAATCGGATCCGGTGGATGAGGACCATGGAACAGATACACGCGGTGATTCTGGCAGCGGGCCGAAGCGAACGCCTCGGGAACGTAGATAAGCTGTGGGTCCCTCTCAATGGGAAACCACTTATTCAGTGGAGCATTGAGGCATTTGATTCTGCATCTGAAGTTTCTGGGATTACTCTAGTAACCCGAACAGATAGCGTCGATAAGTTTTCTGACCTGCTTTCGAATCTTAACCTGAATAAACCGGTGAACATTGTAGTTGGCGGAGCGACCAGAATGGAGTCTGTTCGCAACGCGTGTGATGCCATTGATGCGGAATATATTGCCGTACATGATGGCGCGCGTCCATGTATTTCTCCAGAGTTGATCAACGCGGTATGTATGGCCGCCCGTGGCCATGATTGTG
>CAIRTT010000407.1 GCA_903881535.1 uncultured Armatimonadota bacterium | reverse complement strand
TGCCATGAAATCCATGGCCTGTCCATTGTCATCAAGCAGTGAGCCTTCCAGCTGTAGGGTGTCTCCCTTGGCATGATGTGTAGTGTGATGTGCCAGCGCTGGCCCATCTTCACGAGGCTCACGTCGAAGGTGAAGGCGTACGTTTATCCCCTTCTCCGTCGCCGCAGCGAGGCGTACGATGACGACTTGGTCGACCGCACTTACCCAAGCGCGCTGCTCGTAGGAAAACTCCCCGCGCGTAAAGGTTGTAACGACTTCTGCATCATCGAGATTGAGCTCACGCCGATAGCCTGTGACATCATCTTCTGCATCATCACCGATATGTTCGATGTAGAGATCACAGAAAGCCTGATAGGACCCAACGGACTGTGGGCTTCCGGTGAGCGCTTCCGCTGCCAGAACATCTGCCGCGACATGGTCTCCAGCGGCGATCAGCTCACGGACTCGGGCAAGGGCCACTTGTGCCGATGACCGTGCACCAGTGTGTTCCCGGCCGGTCCAAAGCGTTTCTTCATTGAGGAGGATGCGCTCGATGCCCGGGTCCCCGTAGACCATCGCGCCAAGACGGCCATTTCCGAGTGGGTAGGCTTCGGTAAAGTCCAGCGCAGGCTCCGGTGACCAGAGCAGTGGCGGGTTTTGGAGGTCGTTATCCAGCTCGGATGCCTGCTCCACGTGCGGAGGTGTTGGCGGAGCAGGTGCATCTTGGCGGCGCTGCTGCATTTGATAGGCGGAGCGGCGCCACCCTTTTGGCTTAGGCATTGATTAGTAAATTCTCCAAACGATCCACATAGCTTGCAAACACACCAAACGCCGTCTCAATCGGTTTCGTTGTGGTGAGGTCGGCTCCCGCAGCCGCAAGGACATCGAGGGGATACCCATTGCCGCCTGTTGAGAGGAACTGAAGGACACGGTCAACGGCGGGTTTACCTTCCGTCAAAATGGCATCCGCCAAGGCATTCGCCCCGGAGATACCGGTCGCGTACTGATAAACGTAGAAGTTGGAGTACATGTGGGTCGAGAACTGCATCCACGTACCGCCAAGTCGCCGTCGTGTTTCAGGACTCATTGGGACATCGGGGCCAAAGCCCTCTTCGAAGTAGCCAGCCAAGAGGTCATCCAGCGCCTTTGCAGACAGTCCACCGCCGCCAAAGACATTGTTGTGAACATCCAGCTCAAAGCGGGCAAGCGTCGGCATGATGAAGAAGTAGCGGTGGTAATTTGCCATCGCCTCTTCGAGAATTGCAATCTGCATGTCACGGTCATCCGCGAAGCGCTCCAGCAGGTGCGCGCGGACAAGGGCTTGATTCAGATTCGATGCCACTTCAGCGACAAACAACCCGTACCCAGAGCGATGGCTTGGCTGGTTCTGGCGGCTGAGGTAAGAGTGCATCGAGTGCCCGAGCTCGTGGGCCAGAGTTGAAAGACTGAAGATGTCATCGTTGTAGGACATCATGATGAACGGGTTGGTGCCGTGGGTACCGCTAGAAAAGGCTCCCATGCGCTTGCCCTTGTTTGGGTAAATGTCAACCCAGCGATCATCAAAGCTGCCTTTGACCATCGCATCCACGTAAGCTTTGCCCATTGGTGCCATGCCATCGGCAATCCACTCAACCGCCTGCTTGTAAGGAATTTCGGGCATTGCCTTGGAAAGCGGCGCGCGGGCATCCCATGGCTGGAAGGACTCCAGACCTAGCACATTTTTGCGAAGGTTCCAGTAGCGGTGCCATGTCGGGAGGTTTTGCTTGTAGACATCGATGAGGTTATGGAACACCGTGGTAGGGATGAAGCCACGTTCCAGGGATGCGTGTAGTGGGTTGTCGTAGCCGCGAACACGGGTTGTAAAGCAGTTTTGCTTGATGCCGGCGAGCAGGGTCTGGGACAGGCCATTTGCGATGGTGCTGTGGGCATCCGCGTACTTTTCCCACGCGCTCTGGCGGAGGGAGCGGTCGTCATCGGTGAGGAGGCGGTTGATGGTCCCCTGACCGATTTCGTGGAGGGAGCCATCGGATGCCGTTGCTAAGCCAAAGTCGATATCCGAGTCAGCGAGGGCTGCGTGGATCTTGGATGCGCCGAAAAGCGTTCCGGCTTCGGCGATAACGGCTTCGACCGCGGCATCTTTTACATAGGGCGCACGGCGGGCGAGCTCCCGGAGATTCTGCGCGTAGGCGGCGAGCTCTGCGGTTTCGGCGTAAGCGCTTAGTGTGGATGTTCCAAGCGCCAAAAGGTCTGGCTCAAACCAGGCTACGGCGCTGGCAAAGCGGTTGTAGACACCGCCGGCGCGCTCGGAGCGGATGGCTGCGGATGCATCTGTTGTGTCCGTCGTGTAACCAAGCCGGCCATAGACCGCGACGTGGCCCACGCGGACTCGGAGGGCTTCGACTTTCTCCCAGGTTGCGGCGATGGATGCCGGCGATGCCGTCCAGTCACTTCTGAGTGAAACAATCTCTGCGATGTCCTGATCTGCAGCGGTCAAGGCTTGTTCAAATGCGTCATCGGTTGGGAAAATGGATGCCAAGTTCCAAGTGGCACTGAGCGGTATTTCGCTCCGGGATGGGATACGTCCAGACATGG
>CAIRTT010000406.1 GCA_903881535.1 uncultured Armatimonadota bacterium | reverse complement strand
TCTCTGCCCCTGACCGAATGTAAAGAACGCATCCGGGCCAGTCATGTAAGGGTACGCAGCCTAGCGCCGCGTGCCCTTATTTATTGGCCGCCCACGCTTCAAGCTCCGGCCACATCCCGTAGAAGTCGCCGCTGCTCTCCAGCAAAATCACATCCTGCTTGCGGTCTGACCAAACAGCAATCTCGCGGCGGAGGCCAGCCCAGTTGTCGAGCGGGACAGTCTCAAGGTTTGGTCGCTCGATGGCCTTTGTAATCTCTTCCCACGTCAGCTGGTCATGGGTTGCCGCGCCATGTGTTGGCGGTGGCAGGACGATAACCCGGTGTGCTTCCCGGAACAAATCTGAATACCACGCAAGGGCTCCACGGTTACGGAACGAAAATGTGTGGGGTTCAAAGATCACCGTTAGGCGACGGGATGGATAGGCGTTGCGAATTGCATCGATGCCTGCTTGCAGCTTGGCTTGTGAACTTCCAAAGTCATTGAAAATGGGAGTATGCCCCAAGCGGCTGATCCGCTCAAGTCTCCGCTTCACACCCCGGAATGCATAGAGCGCATGGGCAGCTGCCTTAGGCTCGGCGATTCCACGTGTCGCCAGCATCGCAATAATCCCGATGGCATTCTCGACCATATGGTTGCCGATAACTTGCAGCTCGCACTCGCACTGAAGCACATCATCCTTCATGACCCGAAAGCGCATCCCGGCATCTGAGCAGTGAATATCCTCTGCCCACCAGGTGGTTCGTTCATCCCGCTTCACGCCATACCAAATCGGCACGAGGCGGGTTTGCTGGATAATGCGCTCGATGTTGGCGCCGGTTGTACAGCAGAAAAGTCCACCATCGGATGGCAGCTCAGCAAGCAGCTGTCGGAAGGGCTGCAGGTAGTCGCCAACCGTGGGATAGACATTAAAGTGGTCATGCTCACAGCTGGTCAGGAGCACTGTCTTAGCATTGTAAAAGGCGAATTTCGGTGTCAGCTCACCAAGCTTTGCCGGATATTCATCCCCCTCGAGGACAAACAGATTTGACTCATCCAGATGCCCATTCTCTTTAAGGTCAATCGAATCCGCGCCGACAAACCAGCTTGGGTCTTTGCCGACGATGCGCAGGACATGCGCACACATCGCGGTACAGGATGACTTCCCAAAGCTCCCGGCAACCACGATGTTATGTGTGTCTTTCAGGAATGTTGCGAGGGCTTCTGGGAACGACAAAACCTCTACATTTTGCTCCGCCTGTAGGCGATAGGCTTCGGCAACCTCCGAACACTCTGCGGGTGTCAGCTTTGCATGGCGCCCAATCACAATCCGGTTTACGCCAGCTGGAATGTTCTCAACAGCGTATGGCGTCGCACAGGCAATCTGGTAGCGTGTGATCAGGTTGCTTACCGGTGGATAAAAGCCTTCATCGGAGCCGGTCACGGTCCAGCCTGCTTTTTGGTGGATGCGTGCGACGCCGCTCATGCCAGCCCCGCAGATTCCGATGAAGTGTACGATTTTGTCAGAATTCACAGGCGTTAGTATACGATTTCAGTATCCGGATAGGGACCAAAACGGCAGTTACATCAAGAAATCCAGACAAGTCTACAAGTGTCATCGGAGACCGTATCTAAATCAGAGTGATTTCTCTAAGTTCGCCTGTAAGGTCACTGCGCATAGCGGGAAACCGCGGGCGTGGTTGAAGCACCCAGCTGTGTTTTGATGTGTCAGAAGATACGATTTCAGTGTCCGGATAGGGACCAAAACGGCACTAACGTCAAGAAATCCAGACAAGTCTACAAGTGTTATGTGAGCTTGCTCTCATCGCTGAGGGGAGACTCTGTTACGCACGGTATGGGGCGTTGTAGGGGACGCATGTTTACGCTTGTGAGTGCTAGCCTCACGTTTGTCCTGCCTGTGGTTGAAACAACCGCCGATTTCTTTGATGGAATCGTCAGAATCCATGCCGTTGCTGGGAGAATGTCACACGGTTTGTAAGCGGAAAGGTATACTCGTAAGCCATGTTCCAACGACGGGATTTGTGGCGGGCCGCCGCCACACTGAGTGGCTTAGCCGGCATCTGTATCGGTGCCACCATCGGCGCGCCGCCATCAAAAGCGCCATCGCCAGCCCAGACCGCTGCCTTTGAAAAGTCTGTCCGGCCAGTCCTTTTGGCACGCTGTATTTCCTGCCACAGCAGTGATTCCAAAATGGGCGGAGTGCGTCTGGATCAGGCCATCGATGCCGCAACGGCCGCAAAGCTCGTAAGTGCCGTAACGTACACCGGCAAAAGCAAAATGCCCCCGAGTGGACCCATCCCAGTAGCCGAACAGAAAGCTCTCCGCGACTGGGTTGCAGGCGGAGCCCTCTGGCCTACTGGGTCAAAGATGGCGTCATCCCGGGATATCAACAGCCAAATCAAGTCTCACTGGGCCTTTCAACCTATTCGCCTTCCAGCCCTCCCGAAAGTCAAAGACACGGCTTGGGCGAAAAATCCCATCGACCGCTTCACACTTGCCAAAATGGAAGCCGCTGGCATCAAGCCAAGTAAACCCGCCGATAAACGCACACTAATTCGCCGGGCAACCTATGACCTGACCGGGCTCCCGCCAACGCCTGAAGATGTACGGACATTCATCAATGACAAATCCCCAGATGCCTACGCAAGGCTCATCGACCGCCTGCTCACAAGCAAGCACTACGGTGAAAAGTGGGGACGCCACTGGCTTGATCTCGTGCGCTACGCGGAAACGAATTCCTACGAACGCGATAACCCTAAGCCAAATGCATTTCGCTTCCGGGACTATGTCATCAAGAGCATTAATGATGACAAGCCATTTGATGTCTTTATGCGCGAACAGCTTGCTGGCGATGAAATGCCGAATCCCACAGCCGAGCAGCTCACGGGGACAGGGTTTTACCGCCTTGGCATTTGGGATGATGAACCTACCGATCCCGAGCTTGCCCGCTACGATGGCCTTGATGACCTGATCACCACTGTCGGTCAGACATTCCTTGGGCTGACCATGGACTGCGCGCGCTGCCATAACCACAAAATCGATCCGATCCCACAGGCTGACTACTACCGGTTACTCTCATTCTTCCAAGGCATCAACCACTTCCGCAACGGCGGCCCGACCGATGAATCGCCAGTCTTCGATACGACATCGGAGAAGACCCGCTACAATGCCGAGAGTGCTGCATTTGATGCCCGCCGGGATGTTGGACGCAAGCGGCTAGGTGAGCTACAGGCAGCCTACGGCAAGCGCCGTGACCGGGATGCGATTGCAAACGGTGACCTTTCGGATGTCCGCTGGGTGTCCTACGCCAGTAATGGAAATAATTTCCCCGATTTTGCAGCGGCTAAGCCAACGGGTAATGGTGCCCTGAGCCCTGCGCTTATCGATGTCGCACCGGCGCGTGGCAAGGGGAACATCGCGATCCAATACGATGCCACTCTCAGCACTTCGCAGGCGGGTAAGGCGACGTTTTACCTCGACTCCGATGACGCATCCAAGCTGTATGTCGATGGCAAAGTGGTCATCGACTACGATGGCAGCCACGGCGAAGGCGCGGAAAAGAAAGCCGACATCGAGCTTTCAGCCGGCAAGCATGCCATTCGTATTGCGTATGTCCAAGGGGATGCCGGATCGCCGCTTGGCCTCAGTGTTGCGTGGAGCCTGCCTGGTTTGGGGCGTCGGCCACTTACGGTTTGGGCCAGTACAAGCGCGCTTGGACAACCTGTCCAGCGTGCGCATGATCAGAAGCGTTTTGTGTCCGCCGGAGAGATTGCGGAACAGACGGCCATCGAAAAGCTGCTGGATGACAACCAAACCAAGCGGCCATCCGCAAATGTTGCCCTGGTTGTCACCGAAGGCGGACCGAATCCGCGTGAGACGAATATTCTGCTTCGTGGGTTACACACAAGCAAGGGTGACAAGGTTGAGCCTGGCTACCCGGTCTGTGCCGGCGGAATCACGCCTCCACTCGATGAAGCCGCTGCCGGTGCGCCAACGAGTGGACGGCGGACGGCACTCGCGATGTGGATTACCGGGCGTGAAAACGTGATGACCAAGCGGGTCCTCGCGAATCGGATTTGGCAATATCACTTCGGACGCGGCATCGTTCGGTCAGCGAATAACTTTGGAACTGCTGGTGACAAGCCGACGCACCCTGAGCTGCTTGACTTCCTGGCGGAAACCCTCGATTGGAATGGCTGGTCGCTCAAAGATATGCACCGCCTGATCATGACGAGCAATACGTACATGCAGGACAGTGCTCTCCGCCCCGATGCCAACCGCAAGGATTCCTTGAATGACCTCTTCCACAGGTTTGACATGCGACGTCTCCAAGCGGAAGAAATCCGTGACAGTATTCTCGCGGTCAGTGGGTTGCTCAATACCGAAATGTTTGGCCCAAGCGTGTATCCGGACATCGATAAGGAAGTCCTCAAAGGCCAGTCCATCCCCGGGAAAGACTGGTACCCCGAGCGCAACACGCCGCAGCAGAAGAACCGCCGGTCGATTTACGTCTTTGTGAAACGGTCCCTTCTTTATCCGCTCCTGGAAGCGTTTGACTTGGCGGAGACGGACCGTACATCCCCGATGCGATTCGCATCCACGCAGCCAACACAGGCCTTGACGATGATGAACTCAACCATCTTGAATCAGGCTGGCAAAGGGCTTGCGGAGCGCATCACAAAGGAAGGTTTCTCGGACAACCGTGCGTTTGCGCGGCGGGCGCTTGCGCTTGTGATGCAGCGGACACCTACCGAGACTGATGTCACCAAGCTGGTTTCGCTTGCGATTCGCTTCGAGCTTCGTGGAGCAACATCGCAGCAGGCGAAAGAGTACCTCTGCCTCTTGGCACTGAATTTGAATGAGTTTGTGTATCTCGACTAGGGTGTCGGTAGTACTGCAGCACAGGGTTGAAGGAATGAGATGATGGACAACAAGCACTTTTGTGGTCGTACGCGACGGGAATTTCTCTGGGAGGCCGGAGCGGGCTTTACGGGCCTGGCGCTGACCGGGATGCTGTCCGGGGATGGCTTTTTTGGTAACGCCGCCCATGCTGCTGGACCGCCGAAGATTGGGCGG
>CAIRTT010000405.1 GCA_903881535.1 uncultured Armatimonadota bacterium | reverse complement strand
TGGTCCATTCGGTCAGACAGGCCAACACGATTCAGCGCCCACTTGGCACGCTCTTCACGGTTGCTTGCGCCGGCATAGAGCATCGGGAGCTCAACCTGCCGCAGTGCGGTCGTGCGTGGGAGGAGATTGAAGCTCTGGAAAACAAAGCCGAATTTACGGTTGCGAACCTCGGCAAGGCGGTCATCGGAGAGGCGGGAGACATCCTCGCCCTCGAGGTAGTATTTGCCCGTCGTGGGTCGGTCGAGGCATCCAAGGATGTTCATATACGTCGACTTGCCGGAACCCGATGGCCCCATGATGGCTATAAACTCACCAGCGTGAATCTGAAGCGTGATTCCTTTAAGAACGGTCAGGTCAAAGTTACCCGTCTTATAGGTCTTGGTGCATTCGGTTGTCTCTAATACGACTGGCATAGTTATCTCCGTATACAGTAACGGTTTTAGCGCGTCCTGGTTCCCGGGGGGCACATCAGGATGGCATCACAGCAACGGACGAATCCCCGAGGGCAAGGTTCACAGCATGATCGCCACCACGTTTGAGCATTCTACAGGAGAATGACCGGAGTGAAACCTTACGCGTTCATGCATCCAGTACACACAATTCACGAATCGAGGACTTTGTTGTGTTAGCATAGGCATTGTGCGCATCGTAGTCTCAACATGGGGTACGTATGGCGACCTGCACCCAGTTCTTGGACTGTGCGCCGGCCTTCGCCAGCGTGGCCACCACCTCGGAATCGCGACCTGCCCGCTCTACAAAGAGCGCGTCGAGGCTCTGGGCTACGAGTTTCATCCCCTCCGCCCGGATCTTCCGGACCCAAAAGATATCCACGATCTTGCGCGGCGTGTGATGGATCCGCGAACCGGCACGAAGACGATGCTCACGGATGTGCTTCTGCCAAGTCTTCGTGATATGGATGACGATCTCCATACAGCATGTAAAAATGCCGATCTCTTGATTTCACACTCACTGGTGTTCCCAAGCCCAATCGTTTCGGAGCGCCTTGGCATCCCATTTTTCTCGATGGTCCTCCAGCCGATTGTTTTCTGTAGTGCCTATGATCCGCCGATTCCTCCGGGGGTTACAAAGCTGATTGGTAAGCCAATGCCTCCTCCGGGCGTGATGGCACCCTTGTTAAAGCTCGCCAAGTACCAGACCCGGCGATGGGTCAAGGCTGTCGACACCCTGCGTAGCGAGTACCATATGCAAAAGGGTGGCCACCCCCTGTTTGATGGCCAGTTTTCCCCAGAGCTGACGCTAGCCTTGTTTTCGCCACAGCTTGGTTCGCCGCAGCCAGACTGGCCAGAACATGTTGTTCAGCCCGGATTTCTGTTCCACGATCACTTAGAGGGTGGCGAGGCGGCGGGCTGGAGCGCGGATGTCCAAACATTTTTAGATGCCGGGCCAGAACCGATTCTCTTTACCTTAGGGACGAGTGCCGTTTTTGCAGCGGGTGACTTTTTCAAACAATCAGCATGGGCTGCGTATCGAGCGGGGCACCGCTCGATCTTGCTGGTTGGCCGTCTCCCGGATGGCCAGACGGAGCTGGATGGTCTGCCCCCTGGAGCGCTGGCTGTTCCGTATGCACCGCATTCGATGATTATGCCCAAGTGCTCGCTGGTAGTACATCAGGGTGGGGCAGGGACGACTGCACAGGCGATGCGTGCCGGAAAGCCGCAGCTTGTGGTGCCGTTTGCACACGACCAGCCGGACAATGCACACCGTGTTGTAAAAGCGGGGCTTGGTGCATGGCGTCCACGCCGACGCTGTAAAGGCATGGGATATACGCGGTTGCTGCGGTCATTAATGGCTGATGAAGTCATTAAGGCGACAGCACGGCGCATCGGTGAGCTGGTTGCAGCGGAGAATGGTGTTGGCGGTGCTTGTGATGCGATTGAAAGTGCTTTCGCACGGTATCAGTCGAAGCATAAAAAATAAGAGCCGGCGGACCGCAGTGCGGCGCCGACTCACGTTAACCAGACGACAAAACACCTACGGCGCGTTTGTCCCCTCGCGGCCATAGTTGTCCACTAAACGAACGACATCATCGAGGTGTGGTGTTGACACTTCGAGGACATCGGAGTCTTCGAGTGCCTCAATGGTATGAATTTCAAGCGGTCGATTCCGCCAGTTGTAGCCAGGTTCGATGACCGTAAAAAGTAAGAGCCGGCAGACCGCAGTGCGGCGCCGACTCTCATTGAAAAGTCTGCAAACCACCTACGGCGCGTTTGTCCCCTCGCGGCCATAGTTGTCCACTAAACGCACGACATCATCGAGATGCGGCGTCGAGACTTCAAGGACATCGGAGTCTTCAAGGGCCTCAATGGTATGAATTTCAAGCGGTCGGTTCCGCCAGGTGTAGCCCGGTTCGATAACTGTAGTCATTAGGTTCTCGGCGTCCGTGCCCTTGATCAAGTTCATCTTGCCGCGGAGCAGATAACTCGTCTCATCCTTATGATTGTGGAACTGAAGGCTGAGCTTGTGTCCAGCATCCACATGGATAATCTTTCCAACGTATTGATCTGTCCAAGCGTACCAAATCTCGTAGCCCCAGGGCTTTTTGACGGTAACGGGCAGGTCTTCCGGGCGTATATCCATGATGTCAGGTCTCCTAGGCATTTACTTTACCAAAGGTGATGGCATCAATTGCTTGAGGCTGCCGACGGAATACAGACGTGTTTGTGATACTTGGACATCAAAATAGAACCTCCCATTGAGATTTACCGCCGCGCAAGAAGCCTAACGCTGAAAACAGAGAAACGGTGCCATCATCCGTTACGGGTGGCGCTCTCAGACATGTGGACGTAATTGTGATGTATGGAAATCACATCATCCGTTCCTCTGAGCTTTCAAGGAGATGCATCGCGTTGCGAGAAGAGCACTCTTTCCACCGGGGATGTTGTCTTCCGCAAAGTGGGAAGAGCATCGGCGATTCAACGCGAAGTTGGGCAGCTGCAACACATATTGAACAGCAGCCGGATTCTGGCAACGCCACAGCTCTTAGGTTTTGGGGATGACTGGCTGGTTACATCCTGGCTGGCTGGCAGCAATCTAGCCCAGCAGTTTGCAAGTGCAGAAAACGATGTCGATCGCAGCGCCATTTGTGAGCGATTTGGCAGCGTGCTATGTGCATCATCGGCGATTTCAAGCAGTCTTTCCGAAGCGGATGACACATTTGAGGATGCGTTTGAGGCCATTGACCGAATTGTCCAGTCGAATTCCCGGCGGGTGATTACAGACCCGGATGCTTACATTAATGGCCGGGCGGTCGGGGATGTTTGGCGTGAGGTTGTGTCCGATGGTGCAGATGTCGTTCCCGAGATCCGGTTTATGCAGGGAGATTGGTGCCTCCCGAATGTTCTGACAGGTAGTCCAGACGCAGCGCAGCTGGGAGGAATCGTGGATTGGTCGGAGGCGGGTTGGATGGACTGGCGCTTTTGTATTGCGGATGGGCTCTGGAGCATCGGGTACAACAGCCGTCTTGCTGGAATTGCCGCTACAGGATTGCAGCGGGTCTTTTTAGATGTCTGTGATGTGGATCCGACAAGTGATGTATTGGTGTGGTGTAGGAAATTGCGTGCTTTACAGGCACTAATTTGACAACCGCCAACTAGCGCGGTAATTTGGATACTTGCAGGGACGTGTATACGTACCCTGTTTTTTGTTGACTTGACGATAAGGGATTGGAGTAAATCAATGTCTACCGAAAGCCAAGCAGTAAAGGCTGCCAGCAACTGGGAAGGCCTCGGACCATACCTCCGTGGAGTACGTGAGGAGCTGGGCAAGGCGATTTGGCCTACCCGTGCGGAGTTGACACAGCTGACACAGATTGTGATGGGTGTGATTGTTGGTACGGCAATCTTCTGTGGTACCGCCGACTATTTAATGGGCCAGATTGCTGGTTTCATTTTCGTAAAGAAGTAGGTAATAGACATGGCAGTTCGTCGCCGATGGTATGCCGTCCACTGCTACTCAGGGCATGAGATGAAGGTAAAGGCCACGCTTGAAAAGCGTGCCAAGTTGATGCTGCTTGAACGTAAGGTAGGCGAAATTCTGGTTCCTACGGACCTTGAGACCCGCACACGTAACGGCAAGAAGACAGAAGTTCAACGCAAAGTCTTCCCTGGTTATATTTTGATCAATATGGACCTCGATGAGGACACTTGGCACCTCGTAAAGAGTACGACAGGTGTTACAGGCTTTGTGTCGTCATCTGCGAACAAGCCGGTACCTTTGAAGGACTCCGATGTCGAAGAGATTCGCACCGCTTTGGATCCAGCGAACAATGTCGCGCGACCGAAGCGTCTTTGGGAGCCAGGAATGGTTGTGCGTGTTTCGGGTGGTCCATTCGTGGACTGTACCGGCAAGATCGAAGAAGTCATCGATGCCAAGGAAAAGCTCAAGGTAATGATTTCTCTGTTCGGCCGCGATACGCCGGTGGAGCTCGACTTCACCCAAGTCGAAAAGATTTCCTGACAAGTCAGGTAAACGTACCAGTGGGTGGAGGCTTTGAACATCCGAAACCCATACGGTACACTTTGAGCCTCACCGTGTGCTTTAGCGCACACGTGTAGGAGACCGGATTGTCCGGTCGATCGCACTACCCGGAGTTTCTCCGGATTGAGAGGATAGCATGGCTAAAAAAGTAGTCGGCGTGGTCAAACTCGCCCTCAACGCAGGTAAAGCAACTCCTGCGCCTCCTGTTGGACCAGCTCTTGGTAGCTACGGTATCAACATGATGGAATTCATCAAGGGATACAACGAAAAGACTTCCAGCATGGCTGGTTCCATCGTCCCTGTTGTTGTCACCATCTATGATGACCGCTCCTTTATCTGGGAAACTAAGACCCCACCTGCATCGGACCTTATCAAGAAGATTCTTGGTATCCCATCCGGTTCCGCGATCCCTAATAAGGTCAAGGTCGGTGCTCTTTCCCAGGAGCAGCTCCGCGAAATCGCTGAGAAGAAGCTGCAGGACCTCAATGCACATGACATTGATGCTGCTATGAGAATTATCGCTGGTACCGCCCGCTCGATGGGCGTAACGATTAAGGAGGCCTGACGTGCGTAAACAAGACCGTAAGCATGTTGTTTCCAAGCGCTACACGGCCGAGAAGGCCAAGGTCGAGAAGACCCGCGAATACGATGTAGTTGAAGCGATTGAGCTCGCAAAGTCCACATCGTCAACGAAGTTCGACTCCACCGTCGATGTAGCTGTCCGCCTCGGTGTGGACCCACGTCAAGGTGATCAAGTTGTCCGTGGAACCACCGATCTGCCTCACGGCACCGGCAAATCCCAAAAGGTTGCTGTCTTTGCACGCGGTGCTCAGGCAGAGGCTGCAAAGGTTGCTGGCGCGGATGAAGTCGGCGCAGAAGACCTTATCGCCAAGATTCAGAGCGGCTGGCGTGACTTTGATGTCCTCGTTGCCACTCCTGACATGATGCCATTGGTCGGCCGTCTCGGCCGTGTCCTTGGCCCCCGGATGCCAAACCCGAAATCGGGAACGGTTACCCCGGATGTGTCCAAGGTTGTTAATGCAATCAAGAAGGCGACCCGTGTTGCTTACCGTGTTGACAAGGCTGGTATTGTCCATGCCCCAATCGGCAAGGCTAGCTTCTCCGTCGAAGCAATCAACGAGAACCTCGTCGTTCTGTTGAACGCCCTGATCAAGGCCCGCCCATCGGCCGCAAAGGGACGCTATGTGCAGAAGGTCACCCTGTCCTCCACAATGGGACCTGGTGTCAACCTTGACCTAGTGGCGGTTACTCGGTCTGCAGAGCGCATCTAAGCGTAGCGGAATCGCGTCAAACCCCTCCGGCAACCTGCTGGAGGGGTTTGTTTTTTGTCTGCATGGTATACAAGCATAATGGCTAAAGGCGTCTCCAAATCATCCCTGCTCTGGCAACGCTTCATCGTGCAAGTCGCACATGCATCCATGAAGTCGCTCCAAGCAAAACCGAGAAAACAAGTCATCCGCCTCGGAAAATCATGGGGGCAGGCTGGCTACAAGCTTGTTGCAAAGAGCCGCCGGGATGCACGCCGTAATGTTTACATCGCGTACCCAATGCTTGCTGAATCAGCACGGGAAGTGATTGTCAAAGAGAGCTTTGAGCACTTTGCAGCGATGATGTTTGAGTTCATGAAGGCACCCGTCTACACCACGGAGGAAGTCCTCGGCCTTGCTGACCTCGAACCGGGTATGGAAGAGACGATCAGTGCCCTGATACAGCTTAATAAGGGAGTGATTGGAGTTATCCCACACTTAGGTAACTTCGAGTTTTTTGCCCGCTGGGCAGGCTGCAGGGGATATGACTTTACGGCTGTTGTCCGGGAACCGGATGACCCAGCATTTGCAGGCCTTGTCGATGACCTGAGAGCCGGGTGCGACTATAAAGTTGTCAACAAAGGGAATGCCTTTCGCCCGCTCCTACGTACCCTAAGTAATGGCGGTGCCGTAGGGATTCTGCCTGATCAAAACAGCGGGGATTGTTTCGTTCCGTTTTTTGGCATGCCAGCCGGGACTGTGCTGGGCCCAGCCAAGCTGGCTGTGGCCACCGGCGCCCCAATCATGCCTCTGTTCTGCACACGGGAACCAGATGACCGCTATCGCATTTGGGTTGGTGATCAGATCACCCCAGCCCCCGATGCGCGTTCCTTGGGCGAGAGTGAACTCCTTCGCTTGACCCGCGAAATTAACATTGGGCTTGAACAAGGAATACGGCGCTGTCCGGGCCAGTATCTCTGGATGCACAACCGGTTCAAATCAGCCTTTGAAGAGAAAAACCGCTCCCGCTGGCCAGATGATATGGATGCCGAAGCCGTAATGTCCCGCTGGGAAACATCCCGCACAATCCAGTAAACACGACATAAAGTAGTAACAAACACTACGCCGGGACTCCGAACTGGCTGCTTTATCTTGACTAATGGCCGGTAGACTTCCCCATCAACGCATCCACCAAACTTCCAGATACAATATGTCCATGGAAAAGACCCCTATCTTTACTGGCGCTGGACCAGCAGCCGGTGCGCCGTATACCCCCGCTGTACAAGTAGGCAAGACACTGTATATAAGTGGCCAGCTCGGGATTGATCCCGAAACAGGTGCTCCGCATACAGACTTCATCAAACAGGTTGAAGGCGCAATCGCGGGTCTGTCCGCGCTTCTCGAAGCCGCTGGCGGAACGCTGGACAATGTCGTGAAGACAACCTGCTTCCTATCAGGTGATATGTCAAAGTTTGCCGAATTCAATGGCATTTACGGCAAGCACTTCTCAGGTATCCGCCCAGCCCGCTCTACATTTGCGGTCGCGGCACTGCCACTGGGAGCCCAAGTCGAGATTGAAGCGGTCGCAGTTCTCGACTAAAAAACGTTGCGTATGCAACCTCCGTGCCATTATCAAAATAGACCCTGATGTAGGCCATGCCGCATGCCAAGAATACACCTTGGTATGCGGTTATCTTCTTCAATCTATCAATCCCAGCAGCAGTCGCAGCGTATAGACCCGCGGCAAATTCTCGCTAGCGAAATCATGTCGTGGTCTGACCGCGAACTTGAAGGTGCTATCGAGCGTGAGCTCGGGGAAAACCCTGCGCTAGAAGCTCGGGATCACAATGGTCTTTTCGGCTCCTATGGATCAACTGTAGGTGGCACCGGATTGACATCCGCGCTGAAAGAAAGTGGCCCTCGGACACTACAGCTTTCAGCGCTTCAGGATGGCGATGGCATGGATGACCCCTTCGACAGGGTCGCTGGCCAAGTTTCGCTTTCTGAGCACCTCCGCTCACAGCTTCCGGACATCAAGTCGATGTACCCGGACATCAACCTCCACACGCTTCTCTATCTCATCGACAATATCGATGACCGTGGCTACCTCGATACGGATCTCGCCGATGTTGTGATGTCCAGCGGGTGTGATTACGAAGATGCCAATGAGGCATTGGAAGCGCTACAACAGATGGACCCTCCGGGAATCGGTGCCCGTGATCTGCAAGAATCTCTAATACTGCAGGCCAAGCACTTGATCGCAGATGGTCAGGGTTCACAGCTGGCCCTCAAAATTCTGCAGGATCACTGGATTGACTTCACCAGTAACCGTGAGCAACGGATTTGTACACGGATGCGGATATCCCCGCAGCTCTATGTAAAAGGCATCGAGTTTATCCGGAAGGCACTCGTGCCTTATCCTGCCAGTGGCTTTCGGCCAGACCACGGTCGTGCTGAATCTGCACCTGCCGTCAAACCCGATATCGTGTTCATCCGAACCGAGGCAGGCATACAGGTCGAGCTCGCACGTGACTTTGAGAAAGACATCAAGGTCTCCGACGAGTGGGTCGGGATGCACCAAAACAACGATCTTAAGGATGAAGCATCCAAGCGCTATGTCCGGGACCACGTAGAACGTGCAAAGGCATTTATGACTGGTGTTGCGCGCCGCGGTAAGACGCTGAAGGCGATTGCGATTTTGCTTGCAGAAGAGCAGCAGGGTTTTCTTGAGACGCAAAATCGCACCTTCTTACGACCACTGACGCGTCAATCGCTGTCGGAGGCGCTTGAGCTGGATGAATCTGTTATTAGCCGCGCTGTCGCGGACAAGTGGGCGATGTTGCCAAGCGGCGACCTGATGCCAATGGAAGCCTTCTTCGGAAACTCCGAGGCTGTCCGCGAAGCCCTGTTAAAATTACTGGCATCCGAGGATTCGAATGCCCCATACTCAGACGAAGATATCGCAGCGCTGTTAACGGAGCAGGGATTCCCCCTTGCACGGCGGACGGTCGCAAAGTATCGCTCGATTGAGCGGATTTTGCCAGCACGACTTCGTAAGCGCAAAAGCGCTTAAACCGATCTGTTTGTTTTCCCTTCAAACAGCTAAACCCCGGATACCCTCCGGGGTCTTTTTTCATTTATGCAGCTGTCTTACAGACCGTTCTGCTGGAAACATCCACAGATATCCAGCCCCAGTTTGTTTTCCCTTCAAACAGCTAAACCCCGGATACCCTCCGGGGTCTTTTTTTGCTGGCCAGCCCTAAATCTAGTCATCCAAAGACTGACTCTAAACAACATCCAACACACAGAGGCGCACTACAGCACAGCACCTCCATTATAGATGGCTCACCAAAACACAATACGCCTGGTCAATCTGGAATATTCTTGTATTCGTAACACTACCAGTTTCCAGTAGTTTTCCTTTAAACTCATTGAATTTCATCGGTATGCTGAGTTTATGCGCATGGTTGACATCATCAGAAAGAAGCGGGATGGACTTGCCCTGTCATCCGATGAAATCGCTTTTGTCATCCATGGTGTCACAGCTGCCAACATCCCGGATTACCAGACCAGCGCCCTCTTAATGGCAATCGTCCTCAATGGAATGTCCGACCAGGAAACCGCTGACCTGACATCGGCAATGGCCTACTCAGGCGAGGTTCTGTCGTGGGATGACCCTTTCTCAGTCATCGATAAGCACTCGACCGGTGGCGTCGGCGACAAAACAAGCCTTATAGTTGTCCCGATCCTCGTAGCATGTGGCTTACATGTTTGCAAAATGAGCGGACGTGGTCTTGGCCACACCGGTGGCACTCTCGACAAGCTCGAGGCCATTCCGGGTCTATCCGTTACGCTTTCAAGCCAGACACTCCAAAACCAGACGCTCCAAGTGGGCGGGGCGCTTGCGGGACAAAGTAAGTCGCTTGCGCCAGCGGATGGCACGCTTTACGCGCTCCGTGATGTCACTGCAACCGTCGAGTCGACGCCATTACTGATTGCATCCATTCTCTCTAAAAAGCTAGCCGGTGGTGCTGGAAATCTTGTCTTTGATGTCAAGGTTGGAGATGGCGCATTTTTGCCAGAGCTTACTGCGGCACGTAACCTCGCGGATGGCCTTATCCGTATCGCCAAGCTCCATGGTAAACGGGTTCAAGCCCTGATCACGGATATGGACCAGCCTCTCGGTAGGATGGCTGGAAATTCCCTCGAAATCATCGAAGTTACTAAGCTGCTCAACCCAGAGACATCCACCAAACCGGATAGTCGTCTCTACACACTCTGCGTAGCACTGGCGACAAACGCATTGATTCTGGCGGAGAACATCTCGGAGAACACTGCCGCTAGCCGTGTACAAACGGCGCTTCAGTCCGGGTCGGCATTTGATGCATTCAAGGCCATTGTTGCCGCGCAGGGCGGCGATACGCATTTCCTCGATAACCCACAGCTGTTTCCATCCGCGCCCGTGATCAAACAGGTTGCGGCGCAACGCTCAGGGTTTATCCAGCGCATCCCCGCTCGAACCGTCGGGGATTGTGTCGTCCGTCTGGGTGGCGGCCGTTCCGTCAAAACAGATCCCATCGATCATCGTGTTGGTATTGAGACACATGTCCATATTGGAGCTGCGGTTGCCGCAGGGGATGTGCTCTTTACAGTACATGCGGTATCGGATGCGGCAGCAAACGAAGTGGATGTTCTGCTCACAAACGCCGTTGTCATTTCGGATGATTTAGTCGTGGTCAAGCCCATCGTGGTTGAGAGCCGATCATGATGTACCCCGTGCGCGGCCCAGTTTTACTATTACTAATATTGTGTGGCACAGCAGTAGCACTGGCGGACCCAACGCGTGTGCAACGGCCGCTGAAGGTTGCATCACCGCCTCCAGGTGGCCGGGATGCATTTATGCCTCTTCCAAGTACAACATCGGCGGACTTGGCACGGCGTCTCGCTGCTGATCCAAAGCTCCTGAGTGCTTATGCAAAGCACTTTGGTGTGGATGCAAAGCGGATTCCAGCATTTGTCAAAGATGCGCTGGTCCTACGTCCGCTCTCAAAAGCACAAGCAGTTGTCACTTACGGCCGTAAACAGAGTGGTCAGATCTATCCAGTTCGTCAGGTGTTGCCAGTGGGTTCGCAGGTTTGGATGACACGGGATGGCAAGGCATGGTTAAAGTGGAAATGTACGAATCCGCTAGGGACAACACTACCGATTGTTCCAACACCCGCACATGAAGGTAGTGGTTCGGTAGATTTCCAGCTGGACATCAGTCGCCCTGCAAGCGTCCTGAGTCCAATCCCTGAGAGTCAAACCGCTATGACGGTGTTGAGCCTGCCAGTACCTGGCGACCCACCCCTATTGGTGGATTCGCCGTACAAACCAGCCCCATACCGAATTCTTCCACTAGGGCTTGGCCCGATAGCCGAACCTTCCTCCAAGAAAAAGTTATCCCCTTGGCTTTGGGCACTTGGCGTAACACTTCCACGTGGACAGCGGACAACGAATTCGATTCCAGAACCATCCACGCTGACTCTCGTGGTAGTCAGTGGCGCCGCAGTCCTTCCAATCATTCTCAGACGAACAAGAAAAAAATGAATCACATTGGGGGTGGATCCAGCGAAGTTTCTGGATATCCTCAGTGTCCATTTGGGCAACGTTTAGCCGGACAGTCACCACCACGACCAGCTCGAAGGCACACGAGATGTTGAGATTGAATGGAACAGCTTCAGCTCGGTTTACGAGTGATGTGGCTTCCGTAGGCTTTTCTAACCAGCGGGTTTGTGTGCCTTGCGCTCTTTAATGACCTCGATGACCATCGGGACAATGCTCAGCAAGACAATCGCCACCACGACCAGCTCGAAGTTCTTTTTGACCGTGGGGATATTGCCAAAAATATAGCCCAATGGCATACATGCGCCAACCCACGCAACCGCACCGAGCACACTAAATGTCAGGAAACGGGAATAAGGCATAACACCCATCCCTGCGACAAACGGAGCGAGCGTCCGCACAATCGGTACAAAACGGGCCAAAATGATTGCTTTCGGGCCGTGCTTTGCAAAGAACGCTTCCGTCTTTTCGAGGTTCTTCTTGTTGAAAAACTTGGAGTTACCACGGTCAAAGAGACGGCGACCATGGAATTTCCCGATGTGGTAGTTAACATTGTCACCGATGAGCGCAGCGATAATGACCACCGGCACCAGAATAGCAACATCGAGAGGCTTATCCGGACGCGCCGAAATCGCAGCGATCGCGAAGAGCAGCGAGTCACCGGGAAGCCATGGGAAGACGACAACACCTGTTTCAACGAAAACGATGCCAAAGATCGCGGCGTAGGCAAGCGGACCAGCGGTGGCAAGCCATAAAAAGAAAGGTTCCAGCAACTTTGACATAGGTTTTATGAGTATACACAGGGTTGGTGGAATGGCGGTAGAAACCAGCGGCCATCTTTGACCATCTATAGATTGGCGCAATCAACGCTCACGGGCGGTACGATATGCAGGAGAAACAATATGGCAGACCAGCTTCCGGATGCTACCAAAGGCGTAGCAAACTACATCGATTCCTACCTTGATGTCCTTAAGTCCCTCCTGGACAGCCTCGACAGAAGCGTTTTGGAAAATGTCACCAAGCTGTTATTTGCCACTTGGAAGGAAGACCGTCGCCTGATTTTGTGCGGAAATGGCGGCTCCGGATCCACATCCTCACACCTCGTCTGCGACTTCCAAAAGAACATTTACCTCGATGGTGGCAAGCCATTCGAAGTCGTTGCCCTAACCGATTCTCCTGCGCTTCTGCTTGCGTGGGGTAATGACACATCCTTTGAGAATGTTTTTGCTGGACAAGCACGTACATGGGTCCGCAAGAACGATGTCCTAATCGCGATTTCCGGCTCCGGCAATTCCAAAAATGTGCTTGAAGCCGTCAAGGTGGCGAACGAAGTTGGAGCAACAACCATCGGCTTCTGCGGCTACGATGGCGGCAAGCTCGCCGAAATGGTCACCATCCCAATCGTCGCCGAACGTCGCAACATGCAACAAGTCGAGGATGTCCACATGATTCTTGGACATATCCTCTTCTCCGCCCTACGCGACAAAATTACCGGCACCCTTCCATCCGCAAGCTGATGCAAACCACGGTTCGCATCGCGTTTCTCGACCGGGATGGTGTGATTAACCAATATCTCCCGGGCGAATACGTACAAACACCTAGTGAGCTGATAATCCTCGCCGGGGTTGTTGAGGCTATTCGGATGCTCAACAATGCTGGCTGGCATGTTGCGATGGTAACAAACCAGCAAGGCATCGGCAAAGGGTTCATGACACCGTCCGACCTCGATGCTGTACACGCAAAGCTCTATGCCGCATTGGATGCGATCGACGCGAGAATTGATGCCGTACGCGTATGCCCTCATCTGGCCGAGGCTGCGTGTTCCTGCAGAAAACCAAAACCTGGGATGATTCTTGATATCGCGGCAGAGCTTGGTGCCGATGTCCGAAACGCTGTTTTCTTCGGCGATACCGACTCCGATGCCGCAGCAGCCAGGGCCGCGGGGGTCGCTGCCTTTCACTTGATTCTTGGTGGAAAGCGTACCGCAGAAGATGCCCTGCAAACAAAGTACTTCCCTACGCCTCCAGATGGCGTTTTCCCAGACCTATTGTCCGCTGTGACTACGCTGCTACAGGCAAGCGCCAAATAGAAAAGACCCGGGAGACATCCCCCGGGCCCAGTTACTCTAAACGATCAGGCGCATCATTGGCTATGCAACCGCAGGCGTTGGCGTGATGCCGGCCGTTGGTGCCTTGGCCTTCCGATTCCAGAGAATCTCCAAGAGGTTGCTGCTCGGTCCCATGATTGTAAGCGCATAGTACGGTGCATGGGTAGCGATATGGTCGAGGCCCATGCGTGGCCCAAAGTAGCGGAGCACGCACTCCATACCAGCCACTAGGAATGCCACAATCGTCTGGCCCTTCTTGCTGTGCATCGTCGTCTTTGGATCCGTGATCATAAAGAGCACAAAGAGCTGATACATCGGGCCCGTGATCGGAGCGATCTCCTGTTGAAAACGAATCAACAACGGCGATACGTCATCACTCAGCAGTGCTCTCAAGGCCGCAAAGAGGAAGAAGAACAGCACGTACGTTCCAGAAATGTGGAAGCGATTCAAGCGGTAAACAATCACACCACCGAATAGCCAGATGATCATCATCGGCAACACGTGGTTGCCCCACTGAATCGACAGCGATGCCACCGTTTGCGGAGCGATAAGCAAAAGTGCAGCAACGGCGAAGTTCGATGGATTCCACAGGTGCCGTCCATGGAGGCGGATGACGTATTTACTCAGGATCGCAATACACGGAGCGACCAGATACGGCCACCACTCCGGTGAGCGCACGAGGATGCCACAGCTGATGCCGCCAACCCAGGCGGATGCCAGATGTGGGAGGCGTCCGACGATGAAATAGCCTATGGCCATTTCTATGATGATGCTGGTGCTAAAGCAGGCAACTGTCTTACGCCAGTCTTCGAGGATACCGAAAAACAAGTGTCCAATGACTAGAATGGCAGAGATCAGGATTGGACCTACGAAGCGGGTATCAATTTGAAACTTGCGCGGAGGCGCAGGTGACATAGTGATTGCAGGTGTCATGATGCAGTTCTTTCTACAACTTCTACAGTCGAATCCACCTTTGGATTGACGAGTGTCTGAAGTTTACCCCCTGGCCATCGAATTTCGATCTTGTCAACATTTACAGTTTCTCCAAGACCAAAATGCAGGCGGTGGTCGTTTTGCGCACAGAATCCCGTTCCGGCAGAAAGCACCTGCGTCTGCTTCATCCCCGCCCAGTGCACGGTTACCATCGCGCCAATCGCACTCCGATTCACCTTGCTCGAACCCGTCACATTGACCTTAATCCAATGACGTCCGGGCTTGACGGTGTTCTTGTAGACCAGAACAGGCCCACGTTGGTTGGCTGTGACAACATCCAATACACCGCGGTTCCAAAGGTCAACCAATGCAACAGCACGGCCATCGTAGAGGTCGGTTGCACCAATCGCCTGACCAACTTCCTGGAAGCGCCCAGCGCCATCATTGGTCCAAACGCGCTTCTGCTGATAGCCGGAAAGGGAGCGGCCACGCACAGCAGGCCAGTTCTCCGCTTTGCGGATAAGCGTTCCATTACCGACGCTGAACTTGGCGTAGTCATACCAATACGACAGCTTTTGATCGAGGGAAATGTAGCCATTTACAAGATACATATCCTGAGTGCCATCGTTGTTCAGGTCACCAAACTGCGCTCCAAAGCTCCAGCCACCATTTTCCAGCCCAAGCGCATTTGCCTGGTTCTCGTAGAGGAGCTGGCCTGGCTTATTGCCATCTTTGGGAACCCAGACGTTGTTTCCCTGCTGGAGGAGATTGTCTTCCCAAATGTTCGAAACTTGAATGGAGAGGCGGCCATCGTTGTAAATGTCACCCATAACGGCATTCATGCCGGATTTTGGCTGCTGGGTAACTGCTTCCTTTCCGATGTCCGTGAAGCGCTTGCCCCCATCGTTTCGCCACATCTCAGCCTTGCCATAGTCGTTGGCGAGGAAGATGTCGGGGTAACCGGTTCCGCGTAAATCGGCTGCAATGGATGCCAGTGTCCAGGCATTTTTAAGCAAACCAACCTTCTCGGTTACATCCTCGAACTTACCGCCACCGAGGTTACGCAGCAGATGCTTCGGCGTCCCGTTTGTTGCGTACTCGAGGGAGTCCGGCATAATGTCTGTGGATGTCAGGTTCCAGAGGTCGATTTTTTCATTGAAGTAACCGCACATCAGGATGTCGACATTGCCATCCGAGTCGTAGTCGAGCAGACTCGCCGTGTTGGTGTTCATCCACTTTGGCAGATTCGCTGTCGCGGTTACATCGGTGAACGACTTCCCCTGATTACTGATAAAGAGCTGTGTTACTCCCCATTTGTAGACAAGAAGGTCATCCCAGCCATCATTGTTGATGTCTCCCCACAGCGCTCCCATCGAGACGCCCGTGCCTGTTTTATTGACATCCGCGATGCCCAATTTGCCCGCAACTTCCTCAAATTTGCCATCCCCTAAATTGCGGTAAAGGACATTTTTGGAGTCTTCGAAGGAGTTGGTGAAGTAGAGATCCTGCCAGCCATCCTTGTCGAAGTCACAGACAGCGATTGCCGCACCCATATCCGCGATGCGCTCCTGAATCGGGGCGAGCTTTGGGTCGAGCTTGGGTGGCTGGTGGACGAAGTCAATACCGGATGCCTTTGCGACATCTTCAAGCTTAAAGCCATAGCGTTCAACGGCCTGTGGATCGGCTTTTGTCGGACCATTTGCTGAGCGGACATTCTTTTTGTTGAGCTCTACCGAGCCCCAAAGTAAGCCAATAAATGCCAGCGTGACAACAGCCTGCTTCCACTTCGGTGGGATTACGGGCGTCATTTAGTGCTTCTCCTCGCGCACGCGGAACGCATTTTGGAACCAATGTTGGGTCACGAAGCGCGTGTGGTAATCAATCCAGTCTTCTGGATGCATGTTGTACACCGGGTCATCCTGAAGCGTCATCGGTAATTTGGGGTAATCAGCCTTGCTATGTGTTGGGAGCGGAAGAACCGTTTGGCCAAAGGTGGTGTTGATGTTGCCATCTTTTTCCCAGCCATCCCCAATAAACACAAAGTCACGCGTAAGGCCCTTGGCTGGCGCTGCAACTTCCTCGAAGCGTAGCTGCATTTCATCCCCGGCATTCATGATGACGTAGCGATCATCCACAGTTTTCACAAGCGGAGTTACATCCCCGAAGCGTGTATGGTACCCGCGAAGATCACGCCAAACAGGTGCGCACCCGGCGAGTTTGTCGTAGCTGAGTGGAAGCTCTGGGCTGGATGCATCCTTGGGACGAACCTCTGAAAAGCCGCGGAAAACAAGCTCGGCTCCAAGTTGTTTGGCCCGTGTGATCTTGATCGCAGATTTGTTGATGCCTTCCGCCCAGCGGAGCTGATCCCAGAAGATTTCAAGGTTTGTCCGAAGACGCAGCTTGGTGATGCCCTTAGCGACATCATCGAAGCGGAGCACGATGGTCTTGAGCTTGCCAGCAGGGAAGCCAAGTCCGCGGCGAATCGGGACCCACTTGCCGGCGTTGTTGAGGCCTT
>CAIRTT010000404.1 GCA_903881535.1 uncultured Armatimonadota bacterium | reverse complement strand
TATCTGCAGCCACCGCATCCACCGTGCCCGCTTTCTTGGCATGGTTTAAGAGTGCGACTGCATAGCGCCGTACAACAGAGGTGTCTTGCATAGGTTTGCTTACGCCTCCGCGATCCCGGTCGCGATGTATTCATCCACAAGAGCTGCCTGGCGGTCCGCGGAAAGGCTTTCACCAATAATGCGGCGGGTTGTCCCCACAGCAATATCGACAATTCGCATCCGCAGCTCAGTCATCGCCTGCTCCTTGGCACGTTCTGCTTCAGCCTCAGCCTTAGAGACAATCTCGTGACTCTTCTGATTCGCATCGGCCAGAATCTGATCACGGGCTGATTGCGCCTCCTTGATTGCGGACTGAATCTTCTCACGTGCCTCGGCTTCAACTGCGGCTAGTCGTGCTTCATAGTCAGCCTTTAGCGTTTCCATTTCGCGCTGAGCTGATTCCAGACGACCATATTGATCGTTGATATCAGAGCCACGCTCAGTTACAACCTTGCCTATCGGATCAAACACAATCTTCTTTGCCACGACTAATAGAATGACAAATCCAATGATATTGACCAGAATGAGCTTCGGATCTACGTTAAGGTTTTGGAGAACGTCCATAATTATGTTTGTTAGCTCTTACACACGTTTACTATGCGCATGACGGGAAAGAGCTTGGTTACTGGCGGCACGCTGTAACCAAGCCCAAAAACTACTTCAGTTGCAATAGTTGATCAAACGTCAACGTCGGCAGCTTACCCTGCAACATGAAGAACATGAGAAGAGCATAAATAACAAGTGACTCAATAAGAGCAAGTGCAATGATCATCATGGTCTGAATCTTACCGGCAGCCTCAGGCTGACGAGCAACACCAGCAAGTGCTGCGGCTGCAGCGTTGCCTTGACCAATTCCTGCACCAATAACGGCTATCGGAAGCCCTAAAGCAACTCCGAGTCCTAAAAGACCGAGATACAACATTTCGCTTTTCCTCCACGCTGGCGGTTTTACCGCCGCATCCCTACCCTGTTGGTTTAGTGCGCGTGTGCCGCGCTGTGCTCCCCATGCGCTTCATGACTATGATCGCCATGGTCACCAATAGAGAGAGCAATATACGAACAAGTGAGAATCGCAAAAACTCCCGCTTGTACGACAGATCCAAACACCCCAAATGCCAACATTGGTACCTGGAATGGAACAATACCGGATGTGAGAACAGCTGCCATCGAAATCAAAACAGCAATGACAGTCTCCTCACCAAACACATTTCCGAAGAGACGCATCGCAAGCGAAACTGGACGGACCAGTGCTCCAATAAGCTCAATCGGGAAAATCAGCGGCGCAAGCGCTGGCATTGGACCCGCAAAGTGCTTCAGATGGCCCACAACCCCGTTCGCCCGGATTCCCTCGACGTTGAAGAGTATGAAAACAATGAAGCCCAGCGCAAAAGTAACCGAGATATTCGCAGTCGGAGCCGGCGTAAATGACCAAGCGGGCGCCATTCCCTGACCGGTCGGCAGCCAGTACATTGGGAGCACACCACAGAGGTTGGAAAACAACACAAAAGCAAACACCACACCCACGAATGGCGCGAAGCGCTCACCGCCAGGTCCAATCGATGCCTTGGAGAAGTGGGTAATCGATGCCACAGCCTGCTCAATCAAAAGCTGACCACGACTTGGACGACGGACATCAAGCTTACCCATACGCATACGGGCAAAGATAATAATCGCCAATGCAATGAGGAAGCCCATGACTGAGTACCACTCAGCAACGTGCTCACCTAACTTGTCGTGACGAACAGGTCCCGCATGACCACCACCGTGACCTACGGATGCATGCGTCCCTTCTGCGTGACTGGCTTCTGCAGCATGACCGGATGCTTCACCAGCAGGCGCATCATGACCACCCTGCGCAACCAGCACAGGCATGCCGACCTTGAACATTTCCGCGTTATTCGCTTGTACTGATTGTGGCACCGTGATCAACCTCTATCGTATCTGCGCCGCTGCTTGACCAATCATGCGCAACACCACCATTACCTGCAATAACAGATACCCGGCAACAAATGACATTAATTGGCGTGTGTCAGCTGAACGAACCAACGCCCAGATGCACACCGCGACCGATGGGTATTTTACCAAAGCAAAAACGAACAATGCCCGTTTTTGCGCATTTGATTCGGTGATTTTTTGCGGAGATAGATATTTCCGGATGATTACGCTGTTTCCAACCCAGAGTGACTCCGCCAAAACCACACCTGTGACAAATGGCCAGACTGCCCAGCCTAAGCGGTACCCAAGCAGAATGTTGACAATGACAAATCCGATGATGGCTGTCGTAATGGCTACCGGCCGGTCAGGATTGCCACTCTCTGAGTTAAGTGTCATTGCTTGGATGGCTTACCATCACGCGCATTATCCGCTGCACGCTTGGCTGCTTCATCACGCGCTGCAAGCCTATTCGTCAGCTTGATCAAATTCGCAAATCCACTGATGCACCCGAGGACAAAGCCAACGATCAATCCCGCAGGAGCCCACTTTGTTGTGACCCATTTGTCTAAAGCCAGGCCAACGAGGACGCCGGCAATCAGTGAGCTGGTCAGCGCGGATGCGACATTCCAGCCATCCCCCATCGAACGGGCTTCCGAAACTGAGATCTGCATTCCGCGCGCACCCCGAATTTTCATCTCAGGCGCAACTGGACGCTTCAACACGACATTCGGTGGCTCGGGCAAGGGCTCGCTCCTCACCGAAGAGACATCGGATAGGAGTTTTGCCTCAAGGGCACCCTCCTCATCGATGTCATCCAGGCCCTGAAGTCGCGCCAACATTTCTTTATCCACAGGTACCTGCGTTCCCAAGATGAAAGGCTTCATGCAACGTCCGCACCGCAC
>CAIRTT010000403.1 GCA_903881535.1 uncultured Armatimonadota bacterium | reverse complement strand
CTTACCGCCCATCCCAGTGAATTCCTTGATAAAGGCATCCGCAAGTCCTACAGAGTAGTCTTGGGAAGGATCACGCAGAACAGCCACATTCGTAAGCTTCAACTCATCTTTGGCAAATTTAGCCATGATGTAGCCCTGGAATGGATCGATGAAGCAGATACGGAAGATGTAATCTCCGACTTTGGTGACATCTGGGTTGGTCGATGAAGGGGAAATCATCGGAATGCCCGCACGCTGATATTCAGGGGCAGCAGTCTTCGAACGGCTGGATGCAACCTCACCGAGAACGGCCACAATATCGGAATCCGATGCGAACTTAACCGCAACGGTTTTTGCTTCTTCAGGCTTTGACTGGTCATCCTGCAGCTCAACCGTCACTGGATATTTCTTGCCAGCAACATCAATTCCACCCGCAGCATTGATCTCAGCAACCGCATACTGAATTCCAGCATCCGACTCCTGACCAAACGTAGCCGTTTCACCCGTCATGGATGAAAACTCACCCACTTTAATGGTTTTGACATCAAGGTTCTGGGTCGCCTTCGTGGATGTTTCTCCTGTGGCTCCGCCGTCCTTGGGGGCCTTACAGCCACCAACACCGATAGAGACCAACGTCGCAACCGCGAGGGCGGACATCCACCCGACACGTACCGTATTGTTCATATCCGTACCTCCTGAAAACACACAACACTTACCCATTAATGTGGGCAAGTGCATCTTCCAGCGACTCCATAATTACCAACACTGTGCTAAGTCCGGTAATTTCAAAGACCTTACGCTGCGATGCGCGAGGCACCGTCAAAACATAAAATCCCTGTTCAGAAACCAAACGCTTGTGGACAGCGACCAACATCCCCAAACCTGTTGAGTCGATGTAGGAAACATCCGAAAGGTCAATCACAAACCGCACTGTACCTGCATCGATGACCTTTTCCAGATGTTCCCGAACACGTACCGCTTGATCAATGTCAAGCTCGCCAGATAACTGGACGACCGGAACATCGGAGGTGGTTTGTATTTCTATGCTGATTTCAGCCATGCGTCATACTTTCCGTGCGCTTTGCACCGTATGCAGATTGATTCCCGCTAGTATACCAAGCGCAATCAAGGTGAAGAACAATCCGATGCGAAAACTCGCAGGATGATAAGCGATCTTGCCCCATCCGGAAACAACTAACGCGTGATCAGATCCAGAAGCTGATTCAATAACAGCCTGCCCACTCACGCTCTCCCATCCAAAGGTCCTTAATGCCAGGATTCGAACATCATCCGTCGGACTACCAGAGCGAACATCCCATCCATTCGTGACACGGATGGCGGAATCTGCAAGCCCATTTTCGCTTTTTGAAAGCCGTAATGTTGTCCCGTTAGATGTGAGCAAATGTGTGACACCAAGGCCTGATAAGACATCGTGGTCGCGCAGCGGCTCAGCACCTGTCCACCCTTGCATTGACATCGATGACTTTGGAGCCACCGGTTCGTAGCCACCAAGACTCACAACACCCCACGTTCCGGGGATGTTCGGTACGCCGGACTTTAGAAACGCAAGGACAGATTTATCTGTACCTACATCAGCAAATGACTTAGGATTTGCATACTGCAACCACACGGACCGATCTTGCTGAGAATACAGAACGGAACGACTGAGCGGCTTGTAATACGCAGCCGCATCTAACCACACCCGGCTGTTTACAACCGGGTACCACAACGTTGAAACAGCAACCAATGTTGCGACATTGCACACCCCCAAAGCAAGCCCCACAAAACGACCAATCTTACTTTCGCCAAGCACGGTGAGCGTTGTAGCCAATGCGAGGGGAACTCCAATATGGACAAAGTGCAAAAATCTTGCAGGGTCATGGAATGCCTTTGCTCCAGGAACAAAACGAAACACAAACGGGAAAAGTCCACCTTGAACTCCGAGTGATAACCACCAACCGAACGCACATAGCAGAAGTGATGCAAGGAATAGTCTTTGTAATCGATGTCTTACGAACATCAAAGGCAAGGCTATGAACCACACAATCACTGGGGCAAGCAGGCCGAAGTAGGCAGATACCTCCCACGAGTTACCACTCCATCGATAGCCTGACTGTGCATTCGGATTTCCACCAGCGTGCATATTGGACATGTAACTGACCAATCCACTCGCCGGCACGCGAAAACGATTTGCAGCAGCGAGCGACATATGATCCCGGCCACTCCATCCGGCGATCTCGATCATCGGGAAGATGTATGCCGCGCAAAGCAGCACCATCCCTACAGAAGCCACGACAAGAAAACCCAGCGTCCGCAACGAACGGCATTTCCAAAGAACAACCACGATGCAGAGAAGCGCATCCATCCATGTGATCTGAGCATGTCCGGCGGAGATAGACAGGCTACCAACGACTGTGAGTAATGCAGCCGATCCAGCCGTTGGCTTACGGATACAGGTGATGACGCATGCCAGTACCCAAGGCGTCCAAGCGATGGCTTGCACCATGTTGGGGAACTGTGCTTTTGTAAGGAGCACACTCGAAAAGGCAAATGTGCCTGCAGCCACCGCAGCACCGATGACAGATAATCCGATGCGCCTGGCCAAGAGGTGCATTCCAACTGCTGCGACCGGGATGTGCAAAACCGGGATGATTCCTGCGACATGCCACGCTGGCAGGAATGCATTCAGCCAAACCGTGGGGTAGAGAAGCCAGCCCTGAGGATTACCGACATGCGGTACGCCACCCAGGATGCTGTGGTTCCACAGAAGTAGCTTGCCTTCAGCCATCGCCGCTCCGATATTTGCAAATTGCGGGATGAAGTAGAGGGAAAGGTCACCAAAAAACACAGACTTGATGCCAGACAGAATAGGCCAGAAAATGACCGATGTTACGAGGATCCAGAATGCAGAACACACAGCGAGTTCACGTACTTCACTGGACTTTGAGGCGATCTGCATCCACCGATGCTACCATCTGCACCCATTCAAGCGAGCTCATCGTGCGGAGGTACACTGGAAGCCGTGCAGATTCAACTAGCCGTTATTGGTGGCACTGGCATCACCGCAAATATCCTCACGGAAACGACAAGCCAACAGGTTGTGACAACACGCTTTGGCAGTGCCGATGTAACAATTGGTACCATCGGGGCCGTACCGGCGGTATTTCTCCATCGCCATGGCATCGGACATAAAATCCCGCCACATGCGATTTCACACCGGGCAAATATCGCCGCACTTGCATCCCTTGGCGTCCGTGCCGTCTACGCGACAACGGCTGTCGGCTCACTTTGTACATCGATCCACCCAGGTGAGATCGTCCTCCTCGATGACCTGATTGACATGACGCGTAACCAGGCTGAACGGACATTTTTCGCTACAGATGTGGTCCACACGGATGTCACCCCTCCGTACAGCCAGGCGCTTCGGAAGGCATTTATAGCAGCAGGAGCAGAACTTGGGTTTGACATTCGGGATCATGGGACCTATGTTTGCACCGATGGCCCCCGCTTTGAGACGCCAGCAGAAATTCGCATGATGGCCCGGTTGGGTGGTGATGTCGTCGGGATGACAGGTGCAAACGAAGCGATGCTGGCGATTGAAGCCGGGTTGCACTACTGCGGAGCATCTGTGGTAACAAACTACGGAGCCGGTCTCACTCCAACGGGTATCGCCCACGAAAGCGTGCACGAAATCGTAGTCAGCGTTGCGCCACAGCTGCAGAAACTGCTCCTCAGCGCTGTCAGAAACATTGACCTGACTACACTTCCACAAAGAGGCTCTGGCAGGTTTACGCCCTAGCCGTTCATCTCCCGGCAGCCTTTCGCACAGCAGCAATCGTCTCAGGGGTTACAGCCCGCTCAAACGACCGGAAGCCAGCAAGCCCAAAGCCATGCTTGTCCGCAAGCTGCCACATCGTGGATGCCTGTTCAACGCTCACTGTTTTGCCAAGCGTGAACGACTCGTAGCGCTGATCGAGTGCGAGCATCATGGTCTCTGACATACACGCATACGCAGTACCCGTTGGGAAGCCAAAGTTGAATTCACCATCTTTATCAATGCCGCGCTTGTCCGTTTTCCCACAAACCATGTGACCGGGAACCTGCACGATTCCACCTTCGATGACCAAGACATCCGGGCGTTCCTTCGCCACACGCACCGATACATCCCGGGGTCTTGCAACATCACAAACAACCGCACCAGGCTTTAGATCAGCTGGGTGAATAACGGCATCCACAGCGGATGTAACTGTAACAATAACATCGGCATCCTTCAGTCCCGTGGATGTGTCTGATGAAACATCGACATGTTTACAGACACTGCGAAGCTCATCGGCAAGCGGCTGCAGCTTGGCGGCATCGCGGCCAAGGAGCGTCATTTTCCGACATTTCGATGCGAGTAGCATTGCACTGGTTCGGCCGATGCTTCCCGCTGCACCGACAATCGCTACATGCGCATCCCCGATCGGCACCCCCATCAGGTCCGCACCCTTAATGGCACCTTCTACAGCGGTCGCAACCGTGTAACTATTCCCCGTTGTGACGGCCATATTGACGCGTTTTGCCAGAGTAATTCCGCCATCTCCAGCAACGGATGTCAATGCTCCAAGGCCAATCACTTTGGCCCCAAGCCCTTCGGCAAGCGCAACACATTGCTCGAGGTTTTTGTAAACGAACTCAGGCTCAGATTCTAATAGTTTACGTGGACCAAGTGTGCATCCAATGAACCAGCCTTCGGCCTCTACGCCTGTCTTGGACTTAATGCCAGTGATATGAGATACGACCATCGGCTTGACATAAGCCATCGCGTTCTCAACCATCGGAGCCGGGAAATACTTGGCGATGGGAAATTTCTTAGCGACATCTGCGCGGACATCAATTGCATGGATGATAAAGGCAAAGCGTTCCATTACTTGTTCACTCCAACACCCGTAGCTTGCAGGTCGATGACGTTGATATCCCACGACAGCTTAGTGAGCACCGCTTCATACCCAGCCTTGTCGAGCAGCTTGCCCCCATTGAGGGCAACGCACATCGCTTCCATCACATTAGTACCGAACGAACGTCCATCAAAGGATGGCGTCGTCGTAATCAAACGCTTTACACCACGTTCACGGAGCTCGACTTGGTCCTGCTCGGTTGTGGTGTTAGTCAGGATCGTTTTACCTTTTAAGATGCCGCTTTCAGCAGTCGGTAGATATCGCCGGATGTAGTGAAAGTCACCAGCAATAATGTCCGCCCAGGCATACCACTGTTGGTGCGCCGGGATGATTTGATTTTGCTTCTCACCCATTGGGTACAGAACCGAGAGAGGCATTTGTACAATCAATGGGAGTAATAGTCCCGCCACAATACGGTGGAGCTTTGCCCCATGAATCGGAATCGGGAGCCCAAGTGAGAACATCAAGTCGCCAAAAACGATCTCTCCACCCTGCTCTGCAAGCGCCTCACTCATCCCGAAACGATCAACTCCGGCGACCATAAGTGTCTTGGAATGAGCGAAGTCAACAATCCCCTCGGCTGCCAACCGGCGCACGACGGCACGTTCCAATGTGTTTTTAAGGCCACTGCCATCAAGGACAGGCGTCTTCACCGCGGGCGCAAGCAGGCGCTTTGCGGCCGTAAACTCATAGCGTTTGTCACCTATATAAAGGTAGCGGTCCATTCCCCCGAATCCAAAGGCATCCACAGTTCCATCAAGCTCTGAAAGGCGCTGCATGAATCGCTTTTCGTCACCATCAACTCCCTGACGCGAAATCGTAAATGGCTCACCAAGAAAGGTGGTTTGAATGGTTTTATCTCTGGTGGATGAACCTAGTGAGATGGAAATAACGTGTTTCATGCGGGCGGATTACCTAATCGACGCATTGTAGCACGGGCCGATGTTCGCGCTGGACGGCGGTAAGATAGCCTCAATGCCTGTACATGATGCACCTCAACCTTCTCAATTGATCGTCACAAAGGAGACCTTCCGCCTCTTTGGTGGCGTTACTCTTGAGTCGGGTGTCAAGATACCAGAAGTCGATGTCGCCTATGAGCGCTATGGTGACCTTAGTGCAGACAAACATAATGTCGTCCTGATCGCCCATGGCATCACAGGTTCTAGTCACGCTGCTGGAAAGTATGCTCCATCGAATCGCTCAACCGGCTACTGGGATGACCTTATCGGCCCAGGTAAGGCAATTGATACAAACCGGTGGTGCGTGATTGCCCCGAATTTTCTTGGCGGATGCCGTGGAACAACAGGATCACTATCAATCGACCCTGCAACTGAAAAACCATACGGTTCAAACTTTCCACAAATTTCAATTCGCGACATGGTCACAACACAGAAGATTTTCCTCGAGCAGTGCTTTGGTGTCACCGATGTTGCGTGTGTTGCGGGTGGCTCGATGGGTGGATTTCAAGCACTCGAGTGGGCCGCGATGTATCCAGATGCCGTACGTGGAATCATCCCAGTCGCGACCGCCCTAACACCGAATCCAAGGGCGATTGCCTATAATCACTGTGCGCGAACAGCCATTCGGCTTGACCCCGCCTACAACGATGGTAACTATGCAGACTACTGTGTGGTTCCCGAGGCTGGTCTGGCACTCGCACGGATGATTGGTACCATTTCCTATCTTTCAGATAGCTCGTTCCAAGATATGTTCCATGATGGCTGTGACCCACTTTTCTCACGGGAGATCAGTCCACGGTCAGACTTTCTTGTAGAAGACTATCTAAACGATGAAGGCGACAAGCTGAACAAGCGCTTTGATGCCAATACTTACATCCTCATTTCGCGTGCATTGGACAGCCACGGGTTAGCGCGTGCACGTACCTCATTAGATGATGTTTTCCGTTCCATCACGGCGCATGTTCTGGCCATTGGCTTCTCATCCGATGACCTGTTCCCTCCACGGCAGACAGTTGAAATTGCAGAGCGGGCGCAACGTGGTGGAAATGAAAATGCGAAGGCGGTCATTTTAGAATCAGACTACGGCCATGATGCGTTTTTGGTTCATCAGCGGATGATGATCCCGGCGATACAAGCCTTTATGAATGTACTTTAGCGGTTTGACGTTGCTCTGTACAGCCCGCAGAGCGGTCGCAACCATAACGCAACAACCGGTCAGTTTAGAACCAGACTACGGCCCTGATGCGCCTACTCCCCTGCTTTCTGCAACAAGGTTTCGAAAAGTTTTTGCACCGCGTTCACAAGGTCATTCGGTGAGCCTGAATTATCAATTACGTAGTCAGCCAAGGCTGCCTTCTCTGTGACAGGAAGCTGACTAGCGAGAATTTGAGAGACTTCCTCATTCGTTAGCACAGTGGCATAGCGAGCATGATGCCGCTCACATAGCCGTCGTTTATGTTCATCCGGGCTGCACGTGACACAAATAGTGCCATCGAACCAGGATTCCAAGCTGCCTTCAAAGAGGAGTGGGACTTCATAGAGCTCAAGCAGGGCAACTGTCGATGCACGATTCTGTTCAATACGCTCTCTCATCCGGGCCCGGATAAAGGGATGCATGATTAAGCCAAGCTGTGTGCGTCTGGTCGGATCCTCGTATATGAGCTGCCCCAATTTTGCTCTGTCAACCTGGCCACTTTGATCAACGGCATCCGGAAATGCCATCCTAACGGCATGATTGACCTCCGGATCATTCATCGCTTCACGAGCATCTTTGTCAGCGGAGTAGCACGTCACGCCGAGATTTTCGAATGCAGTGATGACAGCAGATTTTCCACATGCGATGCCACCGGTGACTGCCCATATTGCCATTGAATTCAATCTAGCACGGTGCTTTGTTGACAGCAAGAAAAAGACCCCGGATTGCTCCGGGGTCTGATTGCTTTGAGAGAACGAATCGAGGATTACGCCTCTTCTGTCGTTGCCTCGGTCGCAGTCTCGGCTGGTGTCTCGGTTGAAACTTCAACCTCAGCCTCGGCTTCGGTGTCAGTATCGGTCGCGACATCATCGATATCGATGTTCTCGAGATCTTCATCGTCTTCATCACGGCGACGTGGCGCGCGCTTCTTTTCAGATTTGCGTGCAGTGGCGAACATATCGCCAAACATGTCTCCGAGAGTTGTACCGAAGTCAGCGCCTGGGCGAAGGAACGAGCGGATATCTCCACCATCGTCATCTCCACGACGACGCTTGTCCTTCTTGCCACGACGTCCGCCAGCATCTTCTTCGACTGCAGGTGCAGGTACGAAGGCATCAGCTGGGTCACGTGCCTGGAGGGCGCGGAGCGACAGAGTCAGGCGACGCTCTTCTGGGCGTACATCGATGACTTTGACGGTAACCGTTTGTCCGGATTCGACAACATCGGATGCTTTTGCCATCCGGCGATGCGAACTTTCAGAGTTCGGGATGATTCCTTCAAGGCCACCTTCAAGGAGAACGAATGCACCGAAGGGTACGATTCGGGTGACTTCACCCTCGATGACATCATTCACATGGAACTGCTCGCCAGCCGATTCCCACGGATCTGGCATCACTTGGCGCATACCAAGCGACACACGACCCTGATCTGGGCTCAGGCGCAGGACCTTGACTTTGACTTCCTGTCCGACTTTGACAACATCGGAAGGATGCTTAATTCGGGTCCAGGACATTTCGGAAACGTGGAGAAGTCCATCGATTCCACCGAGGTCAACGAATGCTCCGTAGTCGGTTACGCGGCGGATGATACCGGTTCGCTCCTGGCCTTCGGCGAGGGATTCGAGGGTGTCAACCTTCTGCTTTTCGCGCTCTTCTTCGGTTGCCTTACGGTGCGAAAGAACGACTTTGCGTCCGTGACGGTCAACTTCGAGAACCTTTAGAGGAACACTTTGACCAACGAACTTGTCGAGGTTTTTGAGCTTGCCGTTTCCAACATGGGATGCCGGGACAAAGCCACGGATTCCGAGGTCAACAACAAGTCCGCCGCGAACACGGTCGGTAACCATCGCCTTGATAGTTTCCTGGGTCTCGAGTGCAATCTGCACACGGTCCCAAGACTTTTCAAAGTCAGCACGCTTCTTGGAGAGAAGAAGCTGACCATCCTCGTTTTCCTTCATCACGTAGACGTCAATTGTGTCGCCTACGGAGACAATGTCTTCGAGATTTGCAACAGGCTCACGTGAGAGCTCATCCGGCCGGATGAGGCCTTCGGATTTCGTTCCTACATCAACCAAGACACCTTCACGTGGGTCGATGTGGACAACGGTTCCCTGAACCACGATCCCTGGCCGAACATCGGACCCCATGTCACCAAGCTCACGGGCAGAACCCGGAACCGTAATCTCATCAAGCGGTGGCATCTGATCAGCTGCGTATGACGCAGTAGCTGCGAGTGCAGCCTGACCAGTGCCCGTTGTTTCCTCGGACATACAGATATAACGCTATTCACTGCCTGACTTTCCATTCCACGTCAAGCAGGATCCCTTCCAAATTTTCCAACATCAGCCTAATGCTGACACTCGGGACAGTAGGTCGTCCCGCGGCCTCCGATGCTGGTTTTCACCAACAGACCACCGCACTGAGGGCAGGGTTTCCCCTTACCTCCGTACACTCGTGGTTCATACGTACCCGGATTTCCATCCAAGTCAACATATTCACCAAACGACCCGCCGCAGCGAACCGCATTTCCTAGCGTCAAGGCCACCGATGCAGCAAGTGCATCGCACTCATTAGCATCTAATCCCGACGCCTGGCGTTTTGGAGAAATCCGTGCAGCGAATAATGATTCATCCGCGTAGATGTTCCCAACACCAGCTACAACCTTTTGATCTAAAAGAACTGCCTTGATCAGACCTCGCCTTCCGGCAATGCGCTCAGCAAGCAACCCTCCAGACCACCCAACATCGAGCGGCTCTGGACCCATCGACACTACATCGGCTACTTGCGTAAACTCCGATGCATCATCGAAATGCCAACCACCCCACGTCCACATGTCCGTGTAGACAAGTACATCGCCTGTACTCAAACCCACACGAACGCACT
>CAIRTT010000402.1 GCA_903881535.1 uncultured Armatimonadota bacterium | reverse complement strand
GCTCCATGCTGGTGCAAAGCCGGACCAATCCTCGACCGTGTTGACGCCATAAGACATCCGCTTGGTCTTGGTTGTGCCGGTTCCGTACCACTTGTTGCGTGCCGATGCCCAGCCCTGTTCCCAGGACTTGGATGGACAGAGTGCAATCTGGCGGTTCTTGACGTATGGCTGGAGGAGGTCATCCCACCAATCGACATCGTTTGCTACCACTGCCGGGACAGCGTAGTGGAACGGGGGAACGAACATCTGGTCATAGTCTTGGGTATACATACCAGCGGCGATGCCCCATTGCTTGAGGTTGCTCAAACAGGATGCAGACCGAGCCTTGTCACGGGCTTGTGCAAAGACTGGGAAGAGGATTGCTGCGAGAATCGCGATGATTGCAATTACAACCAGCAATTCAATCAGTGTGAATGCTTTTTTCATGATTTTCCTTTTAGTAGGATTTGAACGAGAGTACTGCCATTGAACATCTCCATTACAGGGAAACCACTTGCCATCAGGTGGTGTCTCCTGCACGCAGGGCTACGGGTAGCCTACGCTGCGTCTGATCCGGCGGAGTACCGGATTTCAATATGCCGTGGAGGGTGTGGATGCCTTTGCAGGCAACATCCCCCCATGGAACGACGATAGTCGAGAGGTCACAAATGCCTTCGAGCTGGGTTGGGAGGCCATCAAAGCCGGTGATTGCAAGGTCACGCGGGACCTGAATACCCATTGTGCGGGCCGTCCGCCAAACACGGATGGCTGTTTCGTCATCCCAAGCGACGATTGCCGTCGGCCGTCTTTCTAGAGGTGTCTGCAGCCAGCGGTTTAGAAAAGTCTGCTCGGAGCCAGCGGTGACTTTGCCCCAGTTTGAAACTTCCATTTGGAGAGCTGCAGCACGCTCGATAACGGCCGCCTCACGGTTCAGAACAGAGCTTGAGTCCATCAGCTGCGGGGCGTAGAGCACATGTCGGTGGCCGCGTTCATGGAGATGTTCGGCTAGGAGGTGCCCGCCGGATGTGTCATCTGCGGCGATACAGGGAAGCCCTGGGACTTCATCCACGATGGCGACGACGGGGAGGCGCTGTTCGCGGATACGTTCCGTCATGGGGTGGCCGGGAGGGCCGTAGTAAATAATGCCATCCACACGGCCATCGAGGACAGCGTTATATGCATTCTCAACGCTCGTCTCATTTGCATGGCAATGGAGGAGGAGGTCATGTCCAACTTCGCGGCAGCCATCCTGGAGTCCACCGAGTATCTGAGCCATCCACGGATCGGATGTAGTGAGTCCGTTGTGGCCCGTAGCGAAGCCGAGAATTTTGGTCGATTTACGTCGAAGGGCACGCGCGACTTCGTTTGGTCGGTAGCCGAGGCGATTGGCAGCGGTCCGCACGCGTTCCTGCGTGGATGTTGAAATCCGCAAACGGCTGGCCTTACCTGACAGAACGGCAGACACGGTCATTTTGCTGACGGAAAGTTCATCAGCGATGTCTTGTATCGTGACCAATCTAGGTGTAGAGGACAATCAGAAAAGCATCCTTGCTTTATCGGTATAGCACAGGATACAGAGAAACTTTAGCAATGTCAACTATTCACAAAGTAGCACTTTTTAGGAGTGTGCTTGGACTGATTGAGATAATGAGAAATAAACAAGCACAAGCGGGCCAGGAAAGTCGTTGAGGAGCGGAAGGCGATGTGATTTAGGAGTGCAACTGATGCCTATTCGACCTTGAAATCTGAAATCACAAGGAGTGTGCTTGGAGTGGTCATTGTTATGAGCTCCAAGCAAGCAGCAATGGAAAAGCAAAGTAGATGTGGTGATCAAGGGGAGCAGATTCGGGAGTGCAACTGATGCCTATTCGACCTTGAAATCTGAAATCATATAGCCAACTTCATCATCCGCCATTTGCAAAAATGGGTCGACATAGCAGTTCAAAATGTGGCCATCCGTTGGATCAAATGTCACATTTGATATCCCACCGCGTTTCCGGACATCCGCCAAATGTGCATACAGCCTATCCATGCTCTTGAAGACTTGATCCGGCCAGGGCGGCGGTGAATCGCCAACCGCTGTCACTGACGAGCTGCCATCGGAATAGACTTGGACTGCATATTTTTGTGGCAGCATAAACCCGGATGGCTCAACGACATACGAGTATCGCGTGATCTTTGAACGCGTCCACAGGGCAGTCCCGGTCGCGATGTCATCCTTGAACACGCCGCCTCCGCATCCACTTAGCAAAATAGACAAGCTCGCGGTTACACCGATTACAAACCGATGTTGTGAAATCATGTTTGGTCACCTCCAACCTGTATTAGGGAGAGAAACGCGCCGGCACCAAAGCCTTGCTGCGGCCAGAGGCGATAGCAGAACTCGGAGCTTTGCTGTGAGCGATGGGCATTAAGGACTGGAATCTCGACGGTTGAGCAGCCGGCGTGCTTCGATAGTGCCCACTCAACGACACTTTCATTTTCACTCTGTGCATAGGTACACGTGCTGTAAGCAATGTAGCCTCCAAGTTTGCACAAGCGGATGCACTCAGCCAAAATGCGCCGCTGACGTCCCGTGTTTTTCCCAACATTGATATCGTGGAAACAACCTTCGTTTTTTATTCCACGTGCCAGCAAACTCTGGCCTGAGCAAGGAACATCCGCGAGCACAATATCAAACGTTGGTCCATGGATGTCCGCGAGAATTTTGGGGTCATTCGATGTGACAAGTGCTGGAATTCCGCAGCGGGTCAGGTTTTCCTTGAGGGCGCCAACCCGCTTGCCAATCGTTTCGTTTGCGTGGAGGGTGCTTTGTGGCAAGGCGCGCATCGCGAGAAGCGATTTGCCTCCCGGGCTTGCACAGACATCGATGATCGTGAACGGCACCGACTCATCTAAAACCGTTGCCCAAGCACCGGCAAACACGCTCGAGAGATCGAGGCAGTAATAGGCTCCTGATGCGTGAAGCGGATTTGCTCCGGGCTTGTCCGTCGTCGAGACGCGCTCCACGTATGCCGGCTGCCACGGCGCTGTCTCCCGAGCTACAAATGGACTCAATGCATGATCGGCAAACCAGAGTATTGCGGGTTCAGCACTCTTACCTTCCCCGATACACGCAAGAAAGCGCTCCTGCTCAGCTACATCTGAAAGGCAGCGGGCTGCGAGGCGCGCGGCGGCGCGAGGAATTTCCGGCATGCGGCATTCTAGCGACTTGGGTTGCAGCGTGACAAGGCTAAATCTGTTTATCACGTACCGATTACGTACACTCTACGTTAGAGTGGACCATGGGAACCAATCCTCCATCAGTCAAATCACTTACCCGCATTCTCGTCGCACTGACGTTGCTTGGGATTGCCACCCGCGCAACGGATGCAACACAATCTGGTATTGGCATTGTTTACAAAGACGGTGCACGAGCGCTTGGCCTACAGCTGGCAAATGACCAGGCGTGCTTTGTCGACATTGACAATGATCACTTCACGGACATCATTTGTGGCGGCGTCATCTGGCATAACGAGCGAGGCAAGAAGTTCACGAATATCGGGTCGGCCAGCAATGTTGTGGCAGCGGATTACGACAATGATGGCAATGTAGACCTGTTTTCCTGGTCGCAGCGAAAGTTGATGCGGAATTTGGGAAATGGGAAGTTTGCAGAGATGCCACTTCCTGACCTTCCTGCAGCGGTATGCCGCGGTGCGTGCTGGACAGATTTCAACAATGATGGATTTGTCGATCTTGTCATCGGGGGCTACGAGGACTGGGACCGTGGGATTACGTATCCGACATTTTTCCTGCGAAACGATGCCGGCAAGGCGTTTACAAAAATTGTGGATGTTGCTACATCCCGAACCCGTGGTGTGACGGCTGCGGATTACGATCGTGATGGAAATCCGGACATCTATATGTCGAACTACCGCCTTCAGGCTAACAACCTCTATAACATCGGCAAGGATGGTATGTCCCTCCGCGATTTGGCGATGGAGCGTCGGGCTGTTGCGACATCCGAGGGGTTTGATGGTGGCCATTCCATCGGGGCTGCTTGGGGTGACATCGACAATGATGGCTGGCTAGACCTCTTTGCCGGCAACTTTGCCCATGTCGACAGCCGGGGAGACCAGCCAAAGTCACGCTTTTTGCGAAATACGGGTCCGTCTGGCAAGTTTGTGTTTGATGACATCGGGACCTGCGGTGTGTTCTATCAGGAGTCGTACGCGAGTCCGGCGCTTGCGGATGTCGACAACGATGGACGGATTGACCTTTTCTTTACGACTGTCTATGGGACAGCTTCGTTTGGTCGACCAAACAACCCGGTGTTGCTCCGAAACAGTGGGGCGTGCTGGTTTAACGATGTGACGGCCGTCGCGGGTGTAGGCGGAATTGATTCTACGTACCAGGCTGCGTTTGGTGACATCGACAACGATGGCCTCCTCGAGCTCGCAAGTGGCGGAAAGCTTTATCGGGGCACGCAACCCGCAAAACATCACTGGCTTGGGGTGCAGCTCATTGGCAATGGACGGACGGTAAACCGGTCAGCAATTGGCGCTCAGGTGGTTGTACATATAGGACGGCAAAAGTTGGTTAGGCAGGTAGAAGCGGGTACCGGCGAAGGTAACCAAGGCGACTTACGCTTGCATTTTGGGCTGGGCAATGTCTCTGAGGCGGTGGATGCGGAGGTCTATTGGCCGGATGGAACACGGCAGGTTTTGCATCATGTGCAAGTGGACCGGATGCAGGTGATCACACAGGGCGGCGGTCGCACCACGTACCGGTGATCAACCCACCCGAAGCCGCAACATCGCGGCACCGGGTGTTAACAATATGTTCATAGAGTCACAGTCGATATCCTGCACACGTGAGCGATGTTTGGCTAAATGGTTTTGGGTGGCATCCCCTGATGCTAATCTTTACAACGAGAGAAACCTTGCCAGCTATTCGGCAAAATGCCTGATTCCGTGGACATTAGAGACACAACACGTCGTCGGGTGTCTTTGTCGATTCTTGGCCCCGCAGCCTTTCTTTTTTCCGCCGATGCCCGTGTTATCGACCCAGTTTCCAAGAGGGTTTCGCCAGATTAGTTGCCGAATAACAGGCTTCCATTAACCGCACTTGGCGCGCTTAGTGTTTCGAAATGTGCCTGCCTTCAAATACATTGAGTTCATTCGTTTTGACGGGGAAACAGTGTCACCCCTTGCTCTCGCAGCCTTTCTTGTTTCCGCCGATGCCCGGGTTATTGACTAAGTTTTCAAGAGTTTTACGCCACATTCGTTGCCGAATAACAGGCTTTCATTAACCGCACTTGGCGCGCTTAGTGTTTCGAAATGTGGGTGCGTCCGTGTTGATTCTTGGCCCCGCAGCCTTTCTTGATTCCGCCGATGCCCGTGTTATCGACCCAGTTTCCAAGAGGGTTTCGCCAGATTAGTTGCCGAATAACAGGCTTCCATTAACCGCTATTAGCGCATCAAGTGTTTCGAATTGTGGGTGCATCCGTGTACATTAAAGACATGACACGTAATCGGGCATCTTTGTTGATTCTTGGCCTCGCAGCCTTTCTTGTTTCCGCCGATGCCCGGGTTATCGACCCAGTCCTCAAAATCATCGCGCTTGACTTTGGTGTTGGAGAAGAAATGGCTGCCTGGACGATCAGCGCCTATGCCTTCCCATACGGTCTTTGCCAATGGTTTTACGGGCCGCTGGGAGACCGAATTGGCAAGCTGAAGGTGATGAGTGTTGCACTCATGGCATTTGCCATCGGAACAGCTGCGTGTGCTTTCGTCCCAAATCTTGCGGTGTTCATTGCGCTACGGTTTATAACGGGTGTCTGCGCTGCTGCGGTGATTCCGTTATCGCTTAGCTATATTGGCGACAAGATTGCCTATGAAGGCCGGCAGGTTGCGCTTGCGCGCTTCATGATGGCCTTGATGCTTGGTCAGATCTTCAGTAGCTCCCTTGGCGGTATCTTGCAGGACTTGTTTGGCTGGAGGGCGACATTTTTGGTGTTTGGAGGCGGTGCCGTTTTAGCCGCTGGTGCGCTGGTGTACGAATCGATCAAGTTTCCTGAAGAAGCCAAAGACAAGCCATTTTCGTTCAAGCCATTTGCTGATCTCTTTGCGATGCCCGCCGGGCAGGCGATTTTTGCCGCGGTGTTCATTGAGGGCTGCGTGGTGTTCGGCACGATGGCCTACTTAGGTGCGGCGATTAAGACCGGCTTCCCGCTGATGAAGTCCACGCAAATCGGGTTGATCATGGCGATGTACGGCGTTGGTGGCCTTGTGTATTCATCTGCAGTACGTAAGCTCGTAACCCGTCTTGGCGAGGGTGGCATTGCGCAGTTTGGCTCTTTGTTGATCGCGGCCGGATGTATTGTGATGAGTCAGCTCGGGCAGTGGTGGATGGCCATCGGGGGTATTTTCTGCTTCGGCTTAGGCTACTTTGCGATGCACGGTTCGTTGCAGACACGTGCAACTGAGCTGAAACCTGAGCTGCGTGCTACTGCGGTCAGCTTATTCGCGTTCATGTTCTTCGTTGGGCAGGCTGTTGGACCGATTATCTTTGGACAGATCAAGGCCGCAAGTGGCTACAGCGCAGCATTCCTTGTGAACTGTGTTGTGATCGTGGCACTTGGAACGGTGCTAAATATCTACTTCAAGAAAACGCGTCGAGTTCCAGCAAAAGGCTAGCACTCTATCGACTGCTTTAGAATCGGTGGCACTATCATGGATGCTAACTGTATTTGAGGGATGAATGCTGAATATAGGCGCTCATCCCTTTTTCTTTATAAATCGTTGACCGGTTTACTGCTGTTGCTGGAATTGCAACATTTAGCATTACTGTTACAATTACTTGATTAAGTTATGTAAAGCAAATAATACAGTAATAGTACTGATTCCTGAAGACATCTCTCTTAGTACGCTTGGATGTCGTTTCGCTTGTCGCTCTATCAGTTTGTTTGCAGGCATGAATATTGCGCAAGTGTTAACTATCTGTACCTTGGGACTCCCGAACCTTGATACAGGCGATGACAGGTGTGGCAACACGCCACGTATTCCCGGTACGAAAGAGAAATTGATAAATGGTTACCAAGCGTCAGAACTGGTTCCTTAAGTTCGGTGTATTGGCTATTGTGAACCCTTCGCTCATTATGTTGAGTCTCGCCTATGGCGGGCCCGTGAATGAGTCGAAGGTTACACCCGTTAAGCCCACGGTCAAAAAGTCGGCTAAGGTTGTCAAGCCTGTCGGTAAGAAGGGGAGCAAAACTGTTGCCGCCAAGGCATCCCCCAGAATGGCAACGATTGAATCCGCTGCGAGTCGCCTTGCAAAACGCCTAAATGGAACCCATCAGGTACGTGCGACCACTGGTCAGGAAACCAAGGTCCTCGGGCGGGTAACGCCTGAGCAGCGTAAAGCCGCGGCCGCAAGCCGACGCGCTGCCCGCGCCAATGCCGCCGGACCATTTGCGGGACCAGACATTGTTCCCGGTATGACCCCGGACTACTTTGGGTCGCCTAACTACGCAAACAGTCCACTGCCTCAATTTGATGCCCAAGGCAATCACATCGCAGGAACAGGTATCCGCAAGTTCGTCGATGGTCTGCCTGGCCTTGGCCCTGATCATGCAAACAACCTTGGCAACTACATTCCTGTTGCTCAGAAAGTAACAAATGCAGCATTCCCAAACGATGACTATTACGAAATTGCTGTCAATGACTTTCTCCACCAGTGGACCTCCGACCTTCCATCATCCAAGGTCCGTGGATATAGGGACTTAAGTCCAAGTGCACAGGGCGGGAACTTTAGCCATTACTTTGGACCATTTATCTTTGCTGAAGCGGACCGTCCTGTTCGGTTAAAGTTTGTGAACCAGATTGGTATCGGCGATGCTGGTAATCTCTTCCTGCCTGTCGACAAAACCCTGATGGGTGCTGGCGAAGGACCTCATCAAACCGGCGTCGATGGCAACGGAAACCCTGTTTTCGAGCAGTACACAGAAAACCGTGCGTTGATTCACCTACACGGTGGGAAGACGCCTTGGATCTCCGATGGCACACCTCACCAGTGGATTGTCCCAGCTGGTGAAACCACATCCTACAAAAAGGGTGTAAGCGCACGAAACGTTCCCGACATGGCGGATCCTGGTGATGGTGCGATGACGTATTACTTCACGAACCAGCAGTCATCCCGGCAGATGTTCTATCACGACCATACCAGTGGTATGACCCGTTTGAACTTCTACGCTGGTGAGGCATCGGGTTACTTCATCACTGACAAGTACGAGAAGGACCTGATCGACGGAACAAACCTTTCGGGCATCAACCCAGACCTCAAGCAGGTTTTGCCATCCGAAGCTGGTGACCACCGCTTTGGAATCCCACTAGTCATCCAGGACAAGACATTCGTCCCAGATGCTGCACAGCTTAAGGCGACTGACCCAACCTGGGATACGACTATGTGGGGTGGCATGGGATCCCTTTGGTATCCACACGTCTACACACCAAACCAAAACCCATTTGACATCTCCGGTGCGAATGGCATGGGACGCTATGACTATGGCGAATGGTTCTGGCCTGTTTGGAATTTGGAAAAGGGGTCTGTGCCAAACCCATATGCAAACTACCCGGGTCAACCTCCTATAATCCCAGGCGTACCGCATCCTTCAGCAGTTCCTGAAGCATTCATGGATGTGATGACGGTGAACGGTACTGCATTCCCAACAATGCAGGTTGATCGCAAGTCGTACCGCTTCCGCTTCTTGAATGCCTGTACGGAGCGCTACGTAAACTTGCAGCTTTACTATGTGGATCCTGCACATCCAACAGAAATCCGTATGTTACCTGCATCTCCGCATAAGGTAACCGACAGCATTGCAACTACCGGTAAGGCACCATTGGTAAATATTGGTATGACGGGTCTTGGAGTCGGGTTTACAAACCCAACCCTAAACCCGGATGGCACGGTAGGCACAGGCCTTCCTGATGGTGGATGGCCTGATACATGGCCGAGAGATAACCGTGTCGGTGGAGTTCCAGATCCTGCGGATGCAGGTCCTGCTTGGATTCAGGTTGGATCCGAAGCTGGCTTCCTTCCAGCTCCTGTTGTGATCCCAAGTGCACCATTTGCATATGAATACATGCGTCGCACCATTGTTGTGTTGAACAACTCGACACACTCCCTTTGGATTGGTCCAGCGGAGCGTGCTGATGTGGTTGTTGACTTCTCCGGCGTTCCTGCTGGCAGCAAGATCATCATGTACAACGATGCAGCAGCTCCACTGCCAGGATTTGATGCCCGCTTGGACTACTTCACCGGCAACGATGACATGACGGATTCCGGTGGAGCGCCTAGCACCGTCGAAGGATTTGCACCAAACACCCGAACCATCATGCGCTTCGAAGTGAGCAGCGCACCTGCGGCGGCACCAGTCAACCTGACCGACCTGACAACATTGATTTCTGCAGCACATGCAGCATCCCATCCAGCTCCTATCGTTCCGCAGAGTGCGTACAACAATGTACGTGGACAGAATTACCCTGATACGTATAGTGCTATTCAATCCACAAGCTTGACGTTTACTCCATTGGATGAAAAAACTGGAGCACCGACCGGTGTGGCCGCTACCGTTCCGATGGAAGCAAAAGCTATCCATGAGCTTTTCGAGACTAAGTTTGGCCGTATGAATGCGGTTCTTGGCATCGAGCGTCCATTGAGCACAGCAAATATCCAGACAACGCTCCCAATGGGTTACTTTGACCCAACGACGGAAAACATGTCTGACAACCGTGTCCAGATTTGGAAGGTTACGCACAATGGTGTTGACTCCCATGTGATGCATTTCCACCTCTTCGACATCCAGCTGATCAACCGTGTAGGTTGGGATGGCGCTGTGACTTGGCCGGAAGCCAATGAACTTGGATGGAAAGAATCTATCAAGATGCATCCTCTGATGGACACGATTGTAGCAATGCGTCCAAAGCACATGAGTTTGCCGTTTGTGTTGCCTGATAACATCCGCCCGCTTGACCCAACCAAACCTGTGGATGCACCAATCATCATCAATGATCCTGCAACCTTCACCCAAACGGTAACCGTCGCCAACGCAAACACCAACTTTATGTGGGACTATGCATGGCACTGTCACCTCCTTGGACATGAAGAAAATGACATGATGCGTCCAGTTTCTGTACGTGTCAGCAAGACAGCACCAGTGCCTCCTACAGGCTGTACGGCATCTACCAATCCAGGTCGAACAACCATCACGTGGAACACAAGTGCGGCAAACTGGAACTACCGTATTGATCGCCAGGCTAAGGGTGGCGCTACATGGGCATTGGTCGGAACGACGGTTGGTAATGTTGGATCATTTACCGAACCAGAGGTCAACCTGACTGGAACACACACGTATCGGGTGTCGGCCATTAACGGCGGTGGTCAGTCGACGTATGCAACTGTAGATGTCACGATTCAGCCTAACAGCCCAATATCGAATGTGAGCTGTATTGCATCGACACTGTCCGCTGCAGCGCCAACGGTGACCTTGAACTGGACAAACGCATTGCCTGGAGCTACCAGCATTCAGATTCTGCGTTCGACGGATCCGACATTTGCAACCAACGTAACGTCCGTTACGCTCGGGGGAAACGCTACCAGCTTCCTCGATTCAACGGTCGGACTGAGTCAGACATACTACTATGTGCTGCGCTCAGTCGATGCAAATGGTCCATATGTGTACACCGGTGTTGTATCTGTAGCGACCCCAGGTCGGTTGCCGACCGCCGCATCGGGACTGACGGCAACGGCATCTGCAGCAGCTGTTACGGCTCCAACGATTACGTTGGGATGGACAGTGCCAACGCAGGCGGTTGCACTTCAGGGAATCCTGATTGAGCGATCGACGACAAATGGCTTTACGGCTGGTACCGTCACGCAGTTCACTGCTTCGACGACAGTACGAACGTATATTGATACGACTGTTACACCGGCAACATCGTATTACTACAGAGTTATTCTGCAGAACATATACGGAAACTCGGCTGCATCGAACGTTGCAAGCTCAACGGCAAGCGGTCTGGTACCTGTTGCTCCATCCGGGCTTGCTGCAACACCGGCTGCGGTCAGTGCATCGGCGCCGAGTATTAGCCTGTCATGGACAGACAACTCGTTGAATGAATCCAGCTTTGAAGTTCAAATGGCAACCAACCCGGCATTCACAACCGGACTGGTTACATCCACGGTAGGTGCGAACACAACAACATTCCAGGCAGCTGGTTTGGCGCTTAATACCACTTACTACTTCAGAGTACGTGCCATTGGTAGTGGTAATACCGCATCTGCCTACACCGCAACGGCAAGTACGGTTAGTCCTGGACAGCTTGGTTTACCGGTAACAGGTGTCACAGCTGTGGCATCGGCACCGGGTTCAACAATCAACAACATTGTCGTCCGCTGGGTGATCGGAACACAGCCTGTGGGGGTTACGAACTTCACTGTTCAGCGTTCACTGAATCCTGGGTTTACGACGATCGACCGCAGCTTTACAACGGCGAACGGTGCTGCAGTGACCTTCACCGACAGCACAGTTGTTTCAAGCACAACGTATTACTATCGAGTGATCACGAACAATGTCTACGGTGCTAGTGCGCCATCTGTCGTTGCATCCACAACCTCGAATGCAGGAATGCCTGCGGCTCCATCAGGCTTGGTTGCGACACCAGTCGCAGCATCCACAGCAGCACCATCGATGAATCTCGCATGGATAAACAATCCTGGCGTTGCTACTGGTTTGGTTCTGCAGCGTGCCCGAAACATACAGTTCACTACGGGTCTTGTGACGACAAACCTCGCGGCAAACGCAACGAGATACACCGACACCGGCCTCGGAATGAACCTCCTGTACTACTACCGTGTCCAGCTTGTGACACCATTTGGTAACACGGCTTGGTCGAATATCGTTTCTGCGACATCCGCTGGGCAGCTAAATCCTGCACCGACGGTAACGGTTGGTACGACGACGACAAGGACTATTCCGGTGACCTGGACAGCGGTTACAACCCCGGTTGCAGCACCTGCCAATGGATGGGTCGTGACGCTGAAGAATGGCGCTGGCACCGTTGTCTCAACGGTAACGTTGAACACTGCGACGCCGAGGAGCTACACCTTCACAGGCTTGACGGCTGCGACAACGTATAGAGCTGAAGTACAAGCGCGAAACATCTATGGGGTTGGAGCTGTTGGATTCGTATCGGCAACCACCAGATAATCCCAGCCCATCGGTCTCCCAAGCACCCCCGGATGAATTTTTTATCCGGGGGTTGTTAATTGAACTTAATAACCATTAAGGTAGATATTCAATCTGCCGAATATGTTTCACATACGCCATTGGTGGAGCAGAGATATTCTTGCGTCCCTAAAAACACCACTGATGGCTTGGAGCTTGTACGTCATGAACATCAAGAAGTCAGTCCCGGGAATTGCTGCCGCCGGAATTGCAGTGACCGCTTTTGCCGCAGGGTCCATCTTCAGGGATACCCGCGCCACTGCCGCCGAGCCAAGGCCAGATGCTGGAAAGTCTGCTTTTTCGTGTCCGATGCATCCGGCTATCAAGTCAAACCTTCCAGGAGATTGCTCTGCCTGTGGTATGGACCTCGAAGTGCTCTCGGGCACTGTTAAGAATGCCATCAAGCTCTCCGATGAAGAAACCCGTCTTGCCGGTATCCGGTCGGAAGTGGTCAACAAAGCAGGACAGGGAACGACACGCATTATTCCTGGTCGCGTCCAGGCGGATGAAACACGGATCTACCGTATCAATGTGCCTATCGATGGCTGGATTAAGGAAATTACCACCACTCCTGTAGGAGCTTTTGTACGGAAGGGCGAAATGCTTGCAGGCTATTACTCACCCGAGCTGCTTGCACGCGAACGCGCCTTCTTCTTCGCGCTGGAGACCGCAGATAAAATCCCTCAAACCGTTGTCCCAGGTCAAATGGGATCTGGATCTGCCGGGCAATTAGGTGGTGCCACCAGCGCACAAATCAATGGACTCTCGCCGGCAGCCCGGATGGATCGCTTCCATGACTATAAAGATGAGGCTTTTGCGATGCGCCAAGAGTTCATCCGGCGGTCGCACGGTCTCCCCGAAGCCAAACCGGAAAAAATGATACCGGATTCAAATACAAGTGGACACCGTGCGAAACCCGTTGTTATGGATGCCAAGAGTGCCATTCAGCGCAACATGAGCTTTGCCACTGGCGTCCTTGGACCTGAAGGAAACTCAGGCAAAATCAATGCAAGTCAAGGCATTGTGCAGGGGCCAGTTGAAAACCTAAGAAACCTTGGGATGACCGATGACCAGATTGTTGAGCTTGCTGCAAGGCGAGAAGTTACGAGAACGATCGATGTGTATTCTCCAATCGATGGCTACCTGCTGACAAGGTCCATTAGCAAGGGGCAACGCTTTATGGAAGGCACTGAGTTCTTCCAAATCGCAGACCTCTCAACCGTCTGGGTCAATGCGGAAGTCCTTGACTCAGACACACAGGCGCTTCAGGCAGGGACAACCGTAACCGTCCGCACCGCAGATGGCAAACACCAGACAGAAGCCACCGTCTCAAATGTTCTTCCCGTTTCAGATCCAGCTACACGAACATCCAAAATTAGGCTTGTTGTACGCAATGCCGATCGAGCCTTCACCCCGGGTGCGGCTGTGGATGTCATCTTGAATGTTGCACATCAGCCAGCGTTATCGATTCCAGCGGATGCCCTTATTGATACGGGTAAGGCGACGTATGTCTTCATTCATGGAGCGGATGGCAGCTATTCCCGCCGCAATGTAACTGTTGAGCGACACAGTGCCGGGCGCATTGTGATCAAAAGTGGACTCAAGAGCGGAGAGCGTGTTGTGACCGCTGGGAATTTCCTGATCGACTCCGAAAGCCGGCTCCGCAGCCACTAATGACCTGCCAGGCTGGGTGCCTCTGCACCACCGTGCCGCATTGGAATCCAAATCATGAACATCGACCGTATCGTTGACTTTTCTGTCAAGAACCGCTACCTTGTGCTCATTCTGGTGGCATTTGCCACTGTCTTAGGGTGGTTCTCCTTCCGGACATCCCCTGTGGATGCCATCCCTGACCTGTCTGACACACAGGTAATCGTCTATTCAAAGTGGGATCGCTCCCCGGATGTCATCGAGGATCAGGTGACCTATCCCATCGTTACGGCGATGCTTGGTGCTCCCCACGTAAAAGCCGTGCGTGGCTTTAGCGACTTTGGTTATAGCTTTGTCTATGTGGTCTTTGATGAAGGCACAAATGTAACGACAGCGCGTTCGCGCACCAATGAGCTCCTTCCTGGCGTGCTTCAGCGCATCCCAAAAGGTGTCCAGACGCAGCTTGGCCCAGATGCATCCGGGCTTGGCTGGGTGTATCAATACGCCCTTGTGGACAAATCCGGCAAGCTGAATCCGGCAGATATCCGTGCCTATCAGGACTGGACACTCCGCTACCAACTTAAGTCCATCCCCGGCGTCGCGGAAGTCGCAACCGTCGGTGGCTTTGGACGACAGTTCCAAGTCAACATCGATCCTGTTCGGCTGCGCCGCTATGGCGTTCCGCTGCGTAAAGTCGTGGATGCGGTCCGCGGAGCCAACCAGGAATCTGGCGGGCGCTTGGTCGAGTTTGGTGGAACCGAGTACATGGTCCGCGGACGCGGTTATGCAAAGTCGTTGTCTGAGTTTTCGGAAACGATCATCCAAGGGATGGATAATGACCGTCCTGTCCGTGTCGGCGATGTCGCAGATGTGGAATTTGGCCCAGACATGCGCCGCGGAGTTGCAGACCTCAATGGTAACGGCGAGACCGTCAGTGGCATTGTGATTGCTCAGCAGGGCGAGCACGTCAGCGATGTTATCAGCCGTGTCAAGGCCCGCATCCAGGATGTCAAAGGTTCCATGCCAGCCGGTCTCGAGCTCGTTCCTGTCTATGACCGCTCCGACCTCATTAAGAGATCTATCAATACGCTCAACACCACGCTGATCGAAGCGATGGTCGTGGTCGCACTCGTCATCTTCGTCTTTCTCTGGCACTTCCCAAGCTCAATTATCCCGGTGATCACGATTCCAGTGTCGATTCTCATTGCATTTATTCCATTCAAAATGCTTGGTCTCAGTATCAACATCATGTCGCTCGGCGGGCTCGCGATTGCTGTTGGCGCGATGGTGGATGCAGCTATCGTCGTTGTCGAACAAACTCACAAGCGGCTTGAAGAGTGGGAAAGGAGCGGTCGTGTCGGCTCGGTGTCCAGCGTGGTGGTCCAGGGCGTCAAAGATGTCGCAGGGCCAAGCTTCTTCGCGCTGCTTGTCATCGCCGTGTCCTTCCTGCCCATCATGACGCTGGAAGCCCAGGAAGGCCGTTTGTTTAAGCCACTGGCTTACACAAAGAACCTCTCGATGCTGGTTGCAGCCATCATGGTCCTGACCCTTGATCCTGCGCTCCGTATTCTCATCGTCAAGCTGGGCGAAAAGAAGACTGGAAATCCGTTTATCGACCGTATTCTGCACAGCATTCTGGTTGGCAAACTCCAGAGTGAAGAAGAGCACCCAATCAGCCGTGGCCTGATTCGTATGTACGAGCCGATTGTTGTTTGGTCGCTTAAGCGTGGGTGGATGGTGATTGCAGCAGCGATTCTCTTAGTTGGGATGACAGTTCCGGTTTACAACCGCATCGGGCGCGAGTTCATGCCGCCTCTCGATGAAGGTGCGCTGTTCTACATGCCAAGCACGATGCCAGGTATCTCGGTCACGGAAGCGCAGCGCTTGCTCAATGTGACGGACAAGAAGATCAAGGCATTCCCAGAAGTTGCAGCAGTGCTCGGAAAGGCTGGGCGCTCAGATTCCAGCACGGACCCGGCGCCGCTGTCGATGCTCGAAACGGTCATCGTCCTCAAGCCACGTGAAGAATGGCGCAAGGTCCCGACCTGGTATTCGAAGTGGGCGCCAGAGTTTGTAAAGCCACTCCTTCGTAGAATCACGCCAGATACGATTTCGATCAAAGACCTCGAGCGTGAAATGAATGCCGCGGTACGTGTTCCCGGTCTTGCGAATGGCTGGACGATGCCTATCAAGGCACGTATCGATATGCTCACGACCGGCATCCGGACACCAGTTGGCCTCAAGGTCAGCGGCAAGACCACAGATGAAATCGATGCCATTGCTGCGGAGGTTGAGGAGCACCTTACGGGTATAAGAGGGGCCCGAAGCGTGTTCGCGGAGCGAACCGCAGCCGGCTACTACCTTGACATTGTCTGGGATCGTACAAAGCTGGCACGGTATGGCTTGACTATTGATGATGCCCAGATTGTCGTTGCAAATGCAATCGGTGGAGAAGAGGTCAGTACGGTTGTGGATGGCCGAAATCGCTACCCAGTAAATGTTCGCGTCAAGCCAGCGTACAGAAGTGACATCGAGGCGATCTCGCAGCTGATCGTCACCGATATGGATGGCAAGCGTGCGGTTTCCGTCGCGGATGTGGCCGAAGTTCGTATTGCGAGTGGCCCGGCGATGATTCGTGACGAAGACGGGATGCTAACCGGCTATGTCTATGTAGACCTTGATGGCCGAGATCCGCAGTCCTTTGTGGATGAAGGTAAGCGTGTGCTGGCTGCGGAGCTAAAGCTCCCGACGGGGGCGACCGTTCTGTGGTCTGGTCAATATGAAAACATGCAGCGGGTTGCGCAGAGGTTGACGCTGGTTGTTCCAATCACCCTAGCCCTGATCTGTATCCTACTCTACATAAACCTAAAGTCCATTCAAAAGACCATGATCGTGTTGCTCGCGGTTCCATTTTCCGCGATTGGTGCCATCTGGCTTGTGTATGCCCTTGGCTTCAATATGAGCATCGCGGTTTGGGTTGGTCTGATTGCCCTTATGGGTGTGGATGCCGAGACGGGCGTGTTTATGTTGCTCTACCTGGACCTTGCGTACAACAAGGCTAAGAAAGAGGGACGTCTGACAAGCCGGGATGCCTTACGTGAGGTGGTGGTCGCGGGAGCTGCTCGGCGTGTTCGTCCGAAGTTTATGACGGTGATGACGATGTTTATGGGGCTTGTTCCTGTGCTTTGGTCAACAGGGGCCGGCTCGGATGTGATGCAGCGTATTGCTGCTCCAATGGTGGGTGGTATCTTCACGAGCTTTCTGCTTGAGCTGCTGGTTTATCCGGCAATCTATGAAGTGTGGAAGTGGAAGAGTGAGGTTTCGTTAATGGTGCATGCTTCAACCGAAAATCAGGCATTTGCGACGCCTGTCCGCACCCAAATCATCCAAAAACCGTAATAAAGGGGTGATTTACTCCTTACCGTATAAATACTAGTTTAGTAATACATAAGTTAACAATCTGGTATAAATAACATTCTTTCCTACCCGGCCTTTCGCATAGGCTAACTGCGTCGGTTTTCGACGGCAATAGAGGTGCCCATCGGCATAGATATTGCACATCTGTTAACTATCTGCTATGTACCTTTCCCAAAGGGATAAAGCAGGCAAAGGCAGATGCGAAAACGCATCACGTATTCCCGGTACGAAAGAGAATTCCATATATGGTTACCAAGCGTCAGAACTGGTTACTCAGATTCGGTGTGCTTGCTATTGTCAATCCTTCCCTCATCATGCTGTCCTTGGCAGCCGGTGGGCCTGTGAACGAATCGAAAGTCACGACACTCAAGTCTACAAAAACCGCAACACGCTCCGTTAGCAAAAAAGCACGGGCAGCATCCAAGGTGACTGGCAAGTCAGCGCAGCTCTCGACAAAAGTGGAGATCAAAGCTCTAACCAGAAATCCCGAAGGTCAAGAACGCAAGATCCTCGGGCGTGTGTCTGTAGAACAACGTAAAGCCGCTGCTGCTACAATGCGGACCGCTCGGGCTGAGCGCCGCGGACCAGCACAAGTCGGCGCTCCAGGACCAGGTGGTCAACCAGATTACTTTGGTACAACACCAAACTATGCCAACAGTCCATTGCCACAATTCGATGCTCAAGGCAACCACATTGCTGGCACAGGTATCCGCAAGTTTGTAGACACCCTCCCTGGCCTCGGAATTTCCCATGCCAATAACCTTGGTAAGTACATTCCAGTAGCACAGCCGATCCCAAATGCTGCCTATCCAAACGATGACTATTATGAAATCGGTGTCGAGGACTTCCAGCATCAATGGAGCACTGACCTTCCTCCAACATCCCAAGTTCGTGGATACCGCGATCTGAACCCACTTTCAGATGGCCAGCCGCATTACTTTGGGCCATTCATCTTTGCAGAGGCAGACAAGCCTGTCCGTTTGAAGTTCGTTAACAACCTCGGAGTTGGCACTGCAGGTAACCTCTTCCTTCCGGTTGATAAGACGCTGATGGGAGCTGGTGATGGCCCATTGCAGACTGGTGTGGATGGCAATGGAAATCCTGTTTTCGCGCAGTACACGGAAAACCGTGCACTGATTCACCTCCACGGAGGAAAGTCTCCTTGGATCTCCGATGGAACGCCACACCAGTGGATAGTTCCAGCGGGTGAATCTACGCCGTACAAGCGCGGTGTGAGTGCACGCAATGTTCCTGACATGACTGATCCTGGTGATGGTGCGATGACGTACTACTTCACCAACCAGCAGAACGCGCGCCAGATGTTCTATCATGACCACACATCGGGGATGACCCGCCTGAACTTCTATGCAGGCGAAGCATCCGGCTACATGATCACCGATAAGTACGAAAAGGACCTCATCGATGGAACCAACCTCTCGGGCATCAACCCGGGTCTGAAGCAGGTTCTTCCAACATCAAATGATGAACATCGCTACGGTATCCCACTTGTAATTGCGGATAAGACATTCGTACCTGACTCGGTACAGATGGCAGCAACTGACCCAACATGGAACTGGGGACCATTTGGTAACCTCTGGTACCCACACGTCTACATGCCAAACCAAAACCCATATGACATCTCTGGTGCAAATGGCATGGGGCGCTACGACTGGGGACAGTGGTTCTGGCCATCCTTCCCAAGCAAGTTTGGAGCCGTTCCAAACCCATACTACGGAGCTCCTGGCGAGCCTCCAATGATGCCTGGTGTGCCTCACCCAAGTGCGGTTCCAGAGGCATTCATGGACGTCATGACAGTCAACGGTACGGCATTCCCAACGATGCCTGTTGAGCGTAAGGCGTATCGCTTCCGCATCTTGAATGCATCCACAGAGCGTTATGTCAACCTTCAGCTCTACTACATCGACCCTGCACATCCAACGGAAATCAAAATGCTTCCAGCGGATCCACATGGTCCTAACGATGCATTACCATTGTCCACACCAGGTATGACTGGATTCGGCATTGGTTTTACTAACCCATTGATGAACAATGATGGGACCATTGGCGGAAATGGGACAGGTCTTCCACCTAATACGTGGCCGGATACATGGCCAACGGATGCCCGTGATGGTGATGTTCCTGACCCAACAGCGGCTGGTCCTGCCTGGGTCCAGATTGGAAATGAATCTGGCTTCCTGCCTAAACCTGTTGTCATTCCAAGCGCACCATTTGCCTACGAATACATGCGCCGAACCATTGTTGTGCTTAACAACTCAACCCACTCCTTGTGGATTGGTCCAGCTGAGCGTGCTGATGTCCTCGTTGACTTTTCAAATGTGCCTGCTGGCAGCAAGATCATCATGTACAACGATGCCGCAGCACCACTGCCCGGCTTTGATGCACGTTTGGACTACTACACCGGCAATCCTGATCAGCAGGATACGGGTGGTGCTCCAAGCACGGTGGAAGGCTTTGCTCCGAACACGCGTACCATCATGCGCTTTGATGTCGGAACTGCACCTGCAGCTCCTCCATTGAATCTGAATGACCTTACACCTCTGATTCAGGCTGCACATTCAGCAAGCCAGCCAGCGCCGATTGTTCCACAGTCTTCCTACAACGATGCCCGTGGCCAGAACTATGCGGATACTTACAGTGCAATCAATGCGACATCACTGACATTCACTCCATTGGATGAAAAGACCGGAGCCCCAACAGGACCTGCGGTCAGCACAAAGATGGAGCCTAAGGCTATACAAGAGCTCTTTGAACTGCAGTATGGCCGGATGAATGCGACGCTTGGTGTCGAAATGCCATTCACGACATATGCGAATCAGGTTACTGTCCCTCTGGGGTACTTTGACCCAACAACGGAAAATATGTCGGATGACAAGGTTCAGATCTGGAAGGTCACCCATAACGGTGTTGACTCTCATGTGATGCACTTCCACCTCTTTGATGTTCAGATTGTGAATCGTGTT
>CAIRTT010000401.1 GCA_903881535.1 uncultured Armatimonadota bacterium | reverse complement strand
GAAGCAACATCCCTCTTTCTAATGCGTCGCGGGATTCCGGCCTATAGCAATGGGTTCTTACCCATCTTCCATGATGCGCGCCTTAATGACGTAGCGAGCTATCGGCAACCGCGCAGGATCTTCGTTGATGCGATGAGCGACCTCTTCCATGATCACTTCACGGATGTACAGATTGACTCCGTCTTGGATGTGATTTACGAACATCCACAACACATTTACTTCATCCTTACCAAGCGCCCGGAACGGATGCAGTCGATGCTTACCAATAGACCGCCGCATCAAAACCTTTGTATAGGAGTGACGGTCGAATCTGAGACCTACGCTTGGCGAGCCGAATACCTATGTCAACTACAAGATAGGTTTGTTACATTTGTAAATTGTGAACCGCTCCTTGGTCCTATTTCTACACTCCCACGCGATGGCATTGACATATGCTTTGCCGCTCCCGAAGCTGGCCCCCACCGTCGACCAACCGCCCCCAAATGGTTTACAACCCTCGAACACTACTGCGATACAAACAACATCCTATACATAGGACACCGCTTCGATATCCGCTCTGATGCAGGAAAACGGCCCATAATTCCATAATAAACCTGACGATGATAGGAATTCTCAAGTCAGCGCCACACACCTCGCCCGTTGCGCCAGAGCACGTTGACTCTGATTACAAACGCCTCCGACTTCAGGTCTTCGCAGGCATCTTTGTGGGCTACGCCGCGTCCTATCTGATTCGAAAGAACTTCTCCTTAGCCATCCCTGACATCATGGATGCCTACCCACAGTACACAAAGGCCGACCTCGGACTGCCGATGACCTGGCTTTCCCTCACCTACGGGGCATCCAAGTTCTTTATGGGCACCGTCTCCGATCGCTCCAACCCGCGCTGGTTCCTCTTCTTTGGACTCATATTTTCTGCCATCATCCAGATCGTCTGCGGAGTGAATAAGGACCTCTACACCAGCCTCCTCCCACTCATCATCCTCCAATCGCTGAATGGCTGGGTTCAAGGGATGTGCTGGCCGCCCTGTGGAAAGACACTCGTCCATTGGTTTAGCCAAAAGGAACGCGGACGCGCTGTTAGCTTTTGGAATGTTGCACACAACGTCGGAGGCGGACTCGCACCGCAAATCGCACTCTTAGGAGTCACGCTCTTCCACGACTGGGGCGCAAAGTTCTATGCGAACGCAGCTGTCGCCATCGTGATTGCTATCGGTGCTCTATTTCTACTTAGAGACACACCCCAATCCTGCGGACTCCCTCCCGTGGAAGTGCACCGTAATGACATCCCGGATGGCTACACAGCCGAACATGAACGGGAACTCTCAACGCGGGACATCCTCATTAAGTATGTTCTCTGCAATAAGTACCTCTGGTACATCGCCATCGCGAATGCCTTTGTCTACTTCGTCCGCTACGGCATCGCCGACTGGATTCCGACCTACCTAAAAGATGCCAAGGGCTTTGCGTTCAATAAGTCCGCATGGGCAGCCGCCGCATTCGAATACTCCGCCATCCCTGGCACCCTTCTCTGCGGCTGGATGTCGGACAAAGTCTTCAAGAGCAAGCGCGCTCCAGCAACGATGCTCTTTATGGGTCTCTCGCTGCTCGGCCTCCTTCTCTATTGGTTCAACGCCAAAGGACCACTCTGGATTGACATCGCCGCTCTCATCACAATTGGCTTCCTCATCTACGGACCAATCATGATCATCGGACTCCACGCCCTCGACCTCGTTCCGAAGAAAGCTGCCGGCACCGCCGCAGGCTTCACAGGCTTCTTTGGCTATGTCTTCGGTTCATCGATCGCCGGCGCCGGCGTCGGGGCTATTGCAGATAAATTTGGCTGGAATGGTGTCTTCTCCGTGATGGCAGTTTGCTGCATCCTCACCATCTTCTTCAGCGCATTGACTTTGAAAGGGAAAGCAACCACATTATGAACATCCTCCTCGCCGCTATCGGGATAGCCACACTCTTGCCCAACACAGCGCTTCAACAGCAGGGAAAAGCTCAGGCGCCCAATCGACAGATCGTCATCGCACACCGCGGTGCAAGCGGTTATCTTCCTGAACATACCCTTCAGGGCGTCGCGATGGCCTATCAAATGGGCGTGGACTTTATCGAGCCTGACTGCGTTCTTTCGAAGGACAACATCCCCGTCGTCGTTCACGATACACATATCGACACCATCTCGGATGTCGCCAAAAAGTTCCCTGATCGTAAGCGCAAGGATGGTCGCTTCTACGCGATCGACTTCACCCTTACGGAGCTGAAGACCCTTGCCGTCTCGGAGCGTTTTGATCCAGTCACGGGCAAGGCCGTATACCCAAAGCGCTTCCCGCTTGGTGTCCCCGGCTTTTCCATCCCAACCCTCGCCGAAGAAATCGAATTAATTCAGGGACTCAACAAGAGCACCGGCAAAAACATCGGTATCTACCCTGAAATAAAGAACCCTGAATGGCACCGCACAGAAGGCCGCGACATCAGCAAAGCCGTCCTCGAAGTCCTCTGGAAGTATGGCTATAAAACCAAGGAAGACAAATGCTTTCTGCAGTGCTTCGACTTTGCTGAGACTAAACGTATTCGGACGGAGCTTGGCTGGCAAGGCAGGCTTATCCAGCTGACGACAGAAAATGCGGATAAGGAAAGCTCAACAGATTATGAAAAGCTGTTGATGCCCGCTGGCCTTGCGGAAGTGGCCAAGGTCGCCGATGGCATCGGTCCATGGATCAATCAGCTAATCGAAGGCAAAGTGGACGGTAAGCTAAAAATCAATGATGTTGCCAAGAATGCCAAGGCACTTGGACTTCAGATTCATCCGTACACATTCCGCGTCGATGCAGTACAGTCGTACGCAGATTCCTTCGATGATCTTCTCCGTGCAGCATTTGTCGAAGTCGGCGTGGATGGCGTATTTAGTGACCATCCAGATAAAGCCGTCGCCTTCGTCAAAAAGCTAAACCGTGCCGCTCCCAAGCCAAAGAACTAATTCGTCAGACATTCTCAACCGCAGTAAAGGAAAAAACACCATGGATCGACGTCGTTTCATCACAACATCCCTTGCACTCACTGCAAGCGCCGCAGTAGCACCAAAGCTGATGGCAGCTCCTGCACAGAAGTTCAAGATTTCTCTTGCTGAATGGTCTCTGCATAAGGCTCTATTCGAAAAGAAGATGGACAACCTCGACTTTGCACGCGTCGCGCGCGAAGACTATGGCTGCGAAGGCCTTGAGTATGTCAACCAGTTCTGGAAAGATAAGGCAACCGACAAGGCCTATCTGAACGACCTGAAGAAGCGCTCATCTGATTACGGTCTCACCAATGTCCTTATCATGTGTGATGGCGAAGGCGAGCTAGGAAACCCGGATGAAACCAAGCGCAAGCAAGCGGTTGAGAACCACTATAAGTGGGTGGATGCTGCAAAGTTCCTCGGATGTCATTCCATCCGGGTCAATGCTTACAGCACCGGCACGTGGGAGCAACAGCGCGACCTCGCTGCCGATGGCCTTGCACGCCTGACCGAGTACGGTTCCAAGATGAAGATTAACATCATCGTGGAGAACCATGGTGGCCTTTCAAGTAATGGCAAGTGGCTCACCGAAGTGATGAAGAAGGTCGGCAACAAGCGCTGCGGGACGCTGCCAGACTTCGGCAACTTCCGTCTCGGTAACAATCAGGAATATGATCGCTACTTGGGCGTCACCGAAATGATGGCATTTGCCAAGGGTGTCAGCGCGAAGAGTCATGACTTTGATGACAAGGGCGATGAAATTCATACCGACTATTACAAGATGATGAAAATTGTTGGCGATGCGGGCTACACCGGGTTTGTTGGCATCGAGTATGAAGGAAGCAAGCTCAGCGAGCCAGATGGCATCAAGGCCACAAAAAAGCTGCTCGAAAAGATTCGTTCAGGGCGCTAAGCGTTGTCGTTTTGAAGAGCGTAACCGCCCGGAAGTTTTCCCTCCGGGTGGTTTTTTCATTTTTTCTCTTTTGAGACGTGAGCTTCAAATCTTCGCACCGCGCGCTAAGCGTCGTCGTATCGAAGTATGTAACCGCCCGGAAGTTTTCCCTCCGGGTGGTTTTTTCATTTTTTTCTCTTTTGAGACGTGAGATGCAAATCTTCGCACCGCGCGCTAAGCGTCGTCGTATCGAAGTATGTAACCGCCCAGTGGTCACACACTTGGCGGTTTTTTCATTTTTTCTCTCTTGTGACGTGAGCTTCAAACCTTCGCACCGCCCGCGAGTAGCAACCACTTTCGCTCGGAGAAACCCTCTAAGGTTCTAACCCGGCAGGTTTTTCATTTACATCAGCAAAATATGCAACACAGTAAGCGCGTGTAATCTGCATGCAACATCGACCATGACTGCATTAAACTTGATGTGCATGAACCGCCTGATCAAACCTTCAAATTGGGAACCTATCCAATCATGTAGAGTTTCACCTTTCTGCTGGATGTCAACACGCCCGGCACGCAATGTGCTTGAACGGACTTGGCAATTCGCCGGCACTTTGCCCGTTCAAATACCAGTATTCATCCGGTATTGTAGTTTGCAGAGATGCCTCGGCGGAGTGTCAAGTATATTGGCACCGCATACAGGAATGACAGTAGCCCAATGAGACCGAAATCATCACAGCCATCAGCGCCCCAGCCGCCAACCGCCGCACAGCAGGAACGAAACCGGATGCTGGCCCGGCGTCAATACGTACGCTTTGCCTTTTATAAGGTCGATCCCATGTGGAGACGCCTCCCGGCAGAGGAGCAGGCAGAGCAGAAGCTGGAACTAGCGGATGTTATCCGCTCGTTCAACCGCCGGATGCTGATGCGCCCCTACAGCCTGATGGGTACACGTGCTGACTCCGAGCTCTTGCTTTGGCAGATCGCAGAGACACCGGATGCCTTCACGGAAATGTCCACCGCCATCGCCAAGACCCGCATGGGCGGCTACCTGAACATCGCCTATTCCTTCTTCTCTCAAACGAAGCGGTCTGTTTACGAAATTCGCGGCGTCGAGGATGCAACCGAAGAAGAAGAGCGCCTCGTCATCGACCCGAGCGAAGCCAAGTACCTCTTCGTCTACCCATTCATCAAGACCCGCCCCTGGTACAAGCTCTCGCACCACGCCCGTCAAGGCATCATGGATGAGCACATCGAAGTGGGACGCAAGTATCCATCGATCCGCTTGAACACGACCTACAGCTTCGGCATCGATGACTACGAGTTCATCGTGGCTTTCGAAACGGATGAGCCAAGTGACTTCCTCGACTTGGTCCAGGAGCTGCGCGAGACCGAATCAAGCCTCTATACGCTTCAGGACACGCCGCTTTTCACCTGTACTAATATGCGTCTCGAGGATGCGCTGGACAGCCTTGGTGGACCAGCGATTGCCGTTCCGCTGTCTGAGACAGTAGCACGTGAAGTCTGGGTCGAAGTGTGCCCGCTTAGCGAGTTTCTGCCCGGCCAAACCCGAACCGTCTTCCTCGAAGGCAAGATGGTCGGTCTCTTCAATATCAAGGGTGAGCTCTACGCCATCAACAACCGCTGTTCGCATGCACGTGGTCCCCTCTGCGAAGGAACCATCAACGAGGATGAATGCTCTGTCATCTGTCCTTGGCACTACGGCAAGTTTGATATCAAAACCGGCGCCGCAATCGATGGTGTTGTCCGGAAGCCGGTTGAGACCTACAAAGTAGATGTCCGTGATGGCATGATTTACGTTGGAACGACGATTGATGGAGCAGCAGAATGAGTATCTATGGAGCCCAAGCGGTAGACTCTCCCCGCCACGATGACACAGCGCAGGCGTACGATGCGCTGCTCTTCCTCTCGTTTGGTGGTCCCGAAGGCATGGATGATGTCATGCCATTCCTTCGTAATGTCTCGCGTGGAAGAAACATCCCGGATGCACGCCTTGCAGAAGTCGCTCATCACTACGAGGGCTTTGGCGGAATTTCGCCGATCAATGAACAAAACCGTGCGCTGATAGCAGCAATGGAAGCCGACTTTGCCGCAAACGGGCTAAACATCCCAATCTACTTTGGCAACCGTAACTGGCAGCCGATGGTGACCGATACCATCACCCAAATGAAAGCCGATGGCATCAAGCGTGTCCTCGTGTTTGTCACCAGTGCATTTAGCTGCTACTCAGGATGCCGGCAGTACCGTGAAGATGTCACGAATGCCCTTGAGCTCCTCCAGCTAACCAAAGACGATATCCAGTTCGACAAGATTCGTGTTTACTACAACCATCCCGACTTTATCGGCACGATGGTTACGAAGACAAACGAAGGCCTCGCAAAGCTTCCGGAATCCGATGCCCCTGTGCACCTAGTTTTCACCGCACATAGCATCCCGAACAGCATGGCCGCTGGCAGCGATTACCAAGTCCAGCTCAAAGAAGCCAGCCGCTTGGTGGCGGAAGAAGCGGGTGTACCGGATTGGAGTCTTGTCTACCAGAGCCGGAGTGGCCCGCCACAGATTCCGTGGCTGGAACCGGATGTCTGCGACTACATCGACACGCTCGCAGAACAAGGCGTCAAGCGCATCGCGATTATCCCGATCGGCTTTATTTCCGACCACATGGAAGTGCTTTTCGACTTGGATAATGAAGCACTTTCCAAGGCTGCCGAAGTTGGCATCGATGCGGTTCGTATCAGCACGGTAGGCACGGATCCACGCTTTGTCGGGATGATCCGTCAGCTGGTCGTAGAGCGTATGACCGAATCACCAGAGCGCAAATGCTTGGGTTGCCGTGGACCAAACCACGATGTTTGCCCTGTCGGTTGCTGCGCTAAAGGCGAATCGGCGCGACCGAGGCCAGCAGCGAATCCAGTAAGTTAACTATTGTTACGCGTGTCCTTATGTGGCATGAATAATGCAACTTTGATGGTGTACAGGCTGAGCATTGGTCTGACATCACATAAATATTGAATCGAGAATTGTCGTGTTATTGCGTAGTGATGCGTCCCAACAGTCTTTCCATTACACAACGTCATCCATGGTGGCTTATCCTTCCGCACAGGTAGGTTTTCCAGCATGAAGCTGATTGCCGTTGGTCTTAACTACAAGACCGCACCCATTGAAATCCGCGAGAAGCTGACAATGACGGGGTGTGTGCTCCGCAGTACCCTCGATGATCTCAAGGCATTGAAAGTAGCAAGCGGTGGCGGTTCCAAGACCCAGGTCGTGGATGAAGCCATCATTCTTTCGACATGTAACCGCCTCGAAATTTACGCAGCAGCCCGCGACTTTGAAGCGGGTCTGACGCAGATTGAGCTGTTCCTGTCGCGCCTCCAGAACATTCCCTTGGATGACCTTCGGCCGCACTTATACTCGCTCTCCGGGGATGCAACCGCTACGCACCTGATGCAGGTTTCGTGTGGCTTGGACTCGATGATTCTGGGTGAGGCGCAGATTCTTGGTCAGGTTACAGCGGCGCTGGATGCGGCATTTGATGCTCAGACAGTTGGCGCAGGACTGTCCCATCTCTTTTCCCAGGCGATTCACGCCGGCAAGCGGGCACGCACCGAAACGGTTATCAGCCGGCATACAACCAGTGTTAGCCATGCAGGCGCATCGCTTTTGGTACAGCAATTTGCAGCTGATGCCCGTTTGAACGTCCTGATTCTTGGTGCGGGTGAAATGGCCGTGATGGCAGCGCAGGCACTTCAGCGTCTTGGTGACCACCGCTTAGCGTTTATGAACCGGACCTTCCACAGAGCTGAGGAGCTAGCTGCGGAATTTGGCGGGATCGCGATGACCTGGAATGACCTGGACATGGCGCTCGAGGTTGCGGATGCAGTTATCTGCTGTACGGGAGCCCCGCATATTGTTTTGGTTAAGGAAAATATTGCAACCGTGCAGGTAACCCGGGAGCATCGTCCACTCGTGTTGATGGACATCGCTGTTCCACGAGATGTAG
>CAIRTT010000400.1 GCA_903881535.1 uncultured Armatimonadota bacterium | reverse complement strand
CCTGAACACCTCACTATTTCTCCAGGTGCCAGCGCAGAAGTTCGCCTGCAGCTTACAGTCCCAACCGGTTGGCATATCCCACCGAGGCGTCCAGAGACCGCCGGCAAAATCGCCACGATTTGTTCCCTCGAGACATTGCTCCCCGCTGAGTTCGGCCCCATTGTCTACCCAATGCCGGTTCCGATCACAGACGGCTTGAGCACCCTGGATGACAATACGCTTGGCTATACAGGAACGATCACATTTGTAGTGCCGGTTCAGATTAATGAAGATGCCCGTTTGGGCGACTTTATGTTGATGGCTAGTGTACGAACACAGCCCTGTACGGAAACCGAGTGCCAGCCACCAATCATCATCCGGACAGAAATCACCATTCGGATTTCTTAGCTGGGGTTCTAGATCGGCTGAAGGGATGCATCCAGCTGACCACGGACAAACGCCCGAGCCCGGTGGAGCCGTGACTTTACCGCAGCCTCTGTGATGCCAAGTGCATCAGCGGTTTCGCGTGCCGAGAGACCCTGTACATCACGGCGCTCGTACACATCCCGGTAAATTCCAGGCATGGTGGTCATCACGCGCAGCACGCAAGACTTCGTCTCAGCCTCGATGAGCTCCTGTTCGGGCATCCCACTGGTTCCAGCTGGATCAAAGCCGAACTCCTGGAGGGTGCTTAGCTGCATCACCGGGTGGAGCTGCTCGCGCTTGCGTAACCGTCCACAGGTCCGCCTAGCGATGATCGCAAGCCAGCCCTGAAAGGCATCCGGGTCGCTGAGCTGGTGGATTGCCTTGAAGGCATTCAGCAAGGATTCAGCAAGGACATCCTCAGCATCATCCGGGTTTCCACACATCCTCACCATTTGGCGGTAAACCGCATCCTTGTGGCGCCGTACCAGCGTGTCGAATTCCATGTGTATCTTCATACCGGATTTCAGTGCATGGTGTTGCAGTCGCACGGTGTAACATTTCCGGTACCATGGATGCATGTCTAACTACTTTGGCGTTCGCGGCGAATACATCACACTTGGTCAGCTCTTGAAGGCAATGGGGCTTGCCCGAACGGGTGGCGACACCAAAGATATGCTGGCAACCGGTGAAATTCGTGTAAACGGCAAAGTGGAAGACCGTCGCGGAGCGAAGCTGCGCCCTGGTATGGCATTGGTTTTCCCGGATGGTCAAGCATTTGAGCTGGTCACCGAGCAAGAGGCTGCGGTGCGTGATGCCGATAATGGTGTACCGAATGTGCCTCTCGAGGTCGCGGTGGTGGACCCGAATCAACCAGTTGTTGGGAAAGAGCGTCGCTTCGAAGAGGGCAAGCCGCGAAAGCGTAACCTAGATGCGACGGGACAGCCCAAAAAGACGCACACCCAAACCAGCAAGTATGCTACCTACGGTGAGTATCAGAAAGAGCGACGTGCTCTTCGTAAGGAAGGTCGACAGCTCCTCCCCTATGCCCAAAAGCCCGGTACTGAGAACATCCCCGCCGGACCCCGCCGCGGTTCCAGCCGTCCCAAGTGATGGCCCTAAGTCAGGCAGTGGCGTATTAAACAAACGGATTGCCTGACGTACCACCCACGCATCGAGAGCCACGCCACCGATAAGCAGGATGGACGCAAAGACACGCCCTAGGGTGTCCGATGTCTTGGTTGGGGTAGTGCTCATCGTCTTCATAATACGACCAGCCCTGCCTGCCCCGCATCCGGAATCACTCCGCAGCAATCCCTAGTGCGTCAAGAATCCGCTCCATCACCAAGCCACTCGCAATTGCAGAGACGCGCATCCGCTCGATTTCTATCCCACGGAATGCCACAATCGGCACCATCCACTGAAACAATGGGAGCAAATACGCCGCCTGGTTACTGTCATCCCCGACACGGGTCGCTGCCAGACGACGCACCGCCGCCGTAAGCCTGAGCGCCCGGTACAAGCGGTCCTCGGCACCATCCAGCAATGCAGAATCCGGTGCGCTGTAAACCGAACCATCCAGCAACGCAGCGACCGTTCGAAGGAGCCGGTCTTCATCCCCGGGCTCACTCACCCGCGACCACTGAAGGAGTGCGATGGGCTCAAGCCGCGCAAAATCACTCGCAACACTGCGCGTACGCGTCTCAGAGAAATCGATCACGTAGAGATTGAGGCGCTCATCCACGAGGATGTTGTTGAGGTTCAAGTCCCCGTGGGTGATGCCAGCTGGCCAGTCCACCGTGAAATCAAGCTGCGCATCGTAGCGGTGTTTGATAAACCAATACGGATTCAGAACATCCCGGCCAAGCACATCCGAATACACCTTGGGGGTATCCGGGTCAATTCCAAGCACATCAAGACCAAGCTCAGGAAGCGTACGGAAGAGCTCGCGGGGATCGTGGTCACGGAATGGCTGCACGGGTTGAATCCGCGCTTGTCCATACCAGGGCTCTAGGACATTTTCAGTCGTTTGCTCGATGATGCCAATCGCTTGATCAATATCGCCATTGAGGTAGATGTCTTCGAGCGGCCGGAGCTTTGATTCCACTCCAGTGATGCCGAGAAAGTTGTAGCGCAGACCTGCAAAGTCGCCATGCGCCGCCTTGCCAAAGAGCACGGTGGAGTTGTTCAGAATAAATGGCCGCACCGCCAAACGGTACGCCTGTTCTTCACGCATCGTGATCGCATACGGACTAATCTTTAGCACCGTTGGCAATGTGCGCCGGCCATCACGGTCATAGGTATCGGCTGCAAATGTGGATGCCGTAAAGCCTCCCGTAAGGCGTGTCAGCCGAACGCGTGCTTCATCGATGAAGATCGACCGCACAATCAGCTCCCAGCTCGGATGCAGCGGCTCAGCGACATCGATTTGGAGGCGGTCTTCAGCACCATCCCGGATGGCAGGATTGCTCTCAAACCAAATCCGAAGGCTAGAGAGCTCTGTGTTTGTATCGAGAACCGTTACAGTGAGCTGTGTTGCTTCTCCGAGGGCGGTAAGGGATACCTGCGCATCGGAAGGCGGTGCATCCAGCTGGCTTTCACTGCCGACAAGCGCGAGCCAGCGGTCGCCAGCAATGCCCTTTGCACCGATGACGACTGCTGCCTGGCCATTTAGCGCGCAGTGGATCACCGCGAGATACGTCTCGGCGCCCCGGGTTGCAGCAAAGTGCATCAGATCGCGCTGGAGGCTTCCGATACGGACACTCCGGGAAAGGTCATAGATATGCGAGCCGCTCCCTGTAATGCGAGCGGCCCATTTTACAAAGGCGAATGTCCTCTCAGGAGCGATGCTGGCAAGGACATCCGTTTCGCCGCTCGGCAAACTCACCGCAATCAGCTCACCAGTCGCCACAAATGCCCCAATAGCCTCATCCGCAAGCACACCACTTGGCCCAAAGCCACCATCCCCAAAGGCAAAACCTAGCTCAGTCAGACTGATCGGAAGCGTGTCGCTGCCAACATCGTTTGCATCGAATAACGTAAGCCCAAGCGGTGCGCCACCATACGAGTGCTGATAAACAGCGCCACTTGGCGTCATGAAACCGCTTTCAGGCCGGGATGCGACATCGCCTGCGAGGGCACAGGTGGCCTCATCCACGGTTGTGTAAAGCACCCAGTGCTCCAGTAACCCTGTGATGCTCAGGATGTCTCGAACGCTTGCTGTCATCCCAGCAACGACAGGCTTTTGCCCCGTTGCTCGCAGTGTTTTGTCGAGCTTGAGGAGCGAGCGGATTCCAATACTTGAAATGTAATCGATACCTTCGATGGCAAACACCATCGGGATATGGGATTGTTCCGCCGCCCATGCATCCAAAATGCCAGCGCCCGTAGCATCCAAGCGGCCATTCAGGCCAAGAACTTCTACGCCGGTGTGCATGGAAACAGTGATGGAAAGGGACATATTACGAACGCTCCTGAAAACCGATTAGTCACCGCCAGCCGTATTCTACTGGCTGGCTTGCTACCGGTATGCTGGGTTTTGAACGATTATCACCGTACCCTGCGCCAGAGATGTACAGGATTTATACATACCCTCACCACAGATGACGCTCCAGCCATGTGGGTATCCTTTGTCTATCTAACCGACTCCGTTATTGCTTAAAGATTACGGCTCCAGTAGCGGTGTCCATGGTCGCGAGCGGCCCCACGGGAAGCGTCAGCCGCCGTGGAATATGGCCATACGGGTACCCGGTATAAATCGGAACGTGTTTTGGAACAAGCATGTCAGTAACAAGCGGGACCTTCTCAGTAAGCTCAGCATTTTTGGCATCGTCATCCGTGTTGAAGCTACCTAAAACAACCGCACTCACCCGGTCCAAGCATCCCGCGAGCTTGAGGTGGTTGAACATTCGGTCGATGCTATAGACATCCTCGCCAATATCTTCAAGTACAAGAATCGCACCTGAAAGATCCGGGAAATACGGCGTCCCGATGGCTTCCACGAGCAGCGACATACACACGGGAATCAGCCGGCCGGTAATATTTTCCGGATTAGGACGCGAACCAAACGGGCTTAACTGTGTGCCCTCCGGCGTCAACAGGCTGCCCACACCACCGTTACCCGCGAGCGTTCCAATCGCATCGAAAAAGCTCTGTGCTGAAAATACATCCAGGGATGCCTGCCCAAAGCCATCCCCAGCCGAACACATGATCCCGCTAAAGCTCACAATCCCGGTCTGGGCGAGAATACCGAGATTTAGACTGGTGATGTCCGAATACCCAACCATCGGCTTTGGGTCACGGAGAATGCTGGTGTAGTCCAGATACGGCAGGAGCTGGGCACTTCCGTAACCGCCTCGCGCCGCGATAATCGCATCGACATTTGGGTTCTG
>CAIRTT010000399.1 GCA_903881535.1 uncultured Armatimonadota bacterium | reverse complement strand
CGGTCATCGGTAGCAAGCGGGAGTTCAATAGGTTCCATCACTGATGCTAAACCAAACAAGCCCGGAAAGATTCCAAGTTTTCATAGCGCTATTTGATGTCCGAGCATAAGTGGCATCCAAGGGACGGCAAACTCCCCTCCTATCTGTAGTGCTGGTAACATAACCGGGCGTCCCCCTCGTGGGATTGAACCTTTTTTGATGGAGTTTTGGTCATGCTATTAGGAACCCAGCGGGTCAACGATGCCGGTCACCTCGAGATCGGCGGCTGCGACACAGTTGAGCTGGCAAAGACATTTGGAACCCCTCTCTACGTCGTGGATGAAGCCCTTGTCCGCGAGAATTGCCGCAAATACACAGAGGTGTTCGGCAAGCGCTATAAGGGGGATGTCCGGATTTCATATGCATCCAAGGCATTCCTAGTGCAAGCGATTGCGGCTGTCGTGAATGAAGAAGGCCTAGACATCGATGTAGCGAGCGGTGGTGAGCTCTACACCGCGCTGTCGGTCGGTTTCCCACCGGAGAACATCCTTTATCACGGCAACTACAAGTCCGATGAAGAAATCGAGCTCGGTATTGCCAAGGGTGTTGGACGATTTGTTGTCGACAACCCGCATGAGCTGCGCCGCCTCTCCCGTATCGCGACCGGACACGGAATTGTGCAACCGATTCTGATTCGTGTGACACCGGGGATCGATCCGCACACGCACCGCCGAATCCGAACGGGTCAGGAAGACTCCAAGTTTGGCATTAACGTCTCCGATGGCTCAGCCCTCGAAGCGATTAAGGAAGCGCTGACATTGCCAGGGATTGACCTTAGGGGCATCCACTGCCACGTCGGGTCGCAGCTGCTGGATACGCAGTCCCACACGGATGCCATCGATGTCATGGTTGAGTTCCTCGCAACTGTCAAGTCCGAGACGGGCAAGTCCCTTCCGGAGCTGGACCTTGGGGGTGGACTTGGTGTGCGCTACCTAGAGCATCACGAACCACCATCCTATGAGGCATTCGCCGAGACGCTTTGTGCGGCACTGGATGCGGCATTTGAGAAATATGGCATCGAGACGCCCGCGCTGCTGCTAGAGCCTGGTCGGTCCCTCGTTGCCGAAGCGGGTACGACGCTCTACACCGTAGGTCAGGCTAAGAAAGTCAATATTGTCGAAGAGCCCGGTACGCGGACCTATGTTGCCGTGGATGGCGGGATGAGCGATAACCCTCGCCCACAGCTCTACGATGCGGTTTACCGGTGCCTTGTGGCCAACCGAGCTGATCAGCCACGCGATCAAATCGTCACAGTTGCTGGCAAGCACTGTGAGACGGATATTTTGATCTGGAATACACCAACGGGTGTGATTGGCGAGGGCGATGTGTTGGCTGTCCAAACCACGGGTGCGTACAACCATGCGATGGCGAGTAACTACAACCGCTTCCGCAGACCAGCGGTTGTGTTTGTACAGAATGGCCACGCGGATGTGGTTTATGAGCGTGAGACCCTGGATGACTTGCTTCGCCAGGACCGGATGCCAGCGCGACTTCAATCGAGCTAGTCCCGGCTAGTTTCGTTTTCAGGAAAGCCCGACCTTGTCATGAGGTCGGGCTTTTTCGTTTTTCTAACAGGGGATGTCACAGATACCAACTATCGTGTGATTTAGCCTTGTAAAGAGCAAATGCACAAACAATGGTACCGTTATCAATTATTTTCAATATGTGTGTCACAGGTGATTCTTGTTTTGCGATTGAGAGTTGTAAGCAAAATATGAGCGCCGGAAATGCAGCATCGGAGCGCACAGAACCAAACCCCTTGGAGTAAACAACAGATGTCAGATATTGATAACAATGATGAGTCATTAATACAGGATTTCGACTATGAACGAGCGCAATCCATGCTTGAGGAAACCTATAACACGGAAGCGGCTCCGGGTTGCTGGGGCTATTACAGCTTCTCCGATGCACCTGCTGGGATGTGCGGTGGTGGGATGGGTGGGTTTACCTGGTTCAAAGACGAACAGAGCCTGATCACGTTTATCGAAGGTGCCCTGCCACATATTGCAAGTACGTGGCTGGACTACGATGCGCTAGCCGCTCCGTTTGCCGAATTTGGCGAACAGCTTCGTGCAAGCTGGCAGAATCTCAACGATGTCCTTTTGGATACCAACATCCTACTCAAAGGCTGGGAGCAGATACTTTGGATGGGCTCTTTTGACGAACTGACATCGGGGGAAAGTGCATTTGCTTGTGAGCTGCGCGCGTGGTTTCGGGAGTTTATCTTTGATGAAGACACCGATGG
>CAIRTT010000398.1 GCA_903881535.1 uncultured Armatimonadota bacterium | reverse complement strand
CTAGACTTTGCTGACCGCTGGCTTTAGGTTCTACCAACCAATCAGATAGCGTGAGCGCTTGCCTGCGACTTTGCGTATAGCGAGCGCGCAGAGAATGCTGATGCCAAGAATGATGGCGACTGCCGCCGGCAGCGCAGGCCCCCCACTCAAAAATGCGTGTAGCTTCCATGTCCTTAGCCACAGATCGATGACGTATGGGTGGATGAAGAAGACCGCAAAGCTGGATGCTGCCAAAAGCCCAACCAGTTTGCTATTGTGCTGGTCAAACCACTGCAGCGCATAGAGCAACCAACCACACATCAGGATTTTTTGGATGAGCTGGAGGTCGATGTTGCCGATGCTGCCGAAAGCCCGGTGGTACGAACCGGTGTTCGTGGCGAGGATGGCCTGTGCGATCGCAAGTCCAACCGCCCCGATGAGCAGCTTTACGTGGTGACGCGATAGAAATGCCATGAGGCGTTGGCGGTGGACGGAGGCCGTCACACCGGCCAGATAGACCGGTGTGAAGTAGACGAGCAGCTGGGGTATTCCAATGTTGTTGATGGGCCGCTGTGTGATGCTGGCGACCGCAAGCATCGTCCCAACAGCTGTGATCTGGACCTTTGCAGGGAGGGTGGCAAACCAACGGTGGATGGGCGAGAGCGCGAACATCGCCATCACAAACGGAACGTACCAGTAACAAATCCAGAGATCACCCTTAACGAGGTGTCCAAGATAGGCCATTAAGGCACCGGAGAGCCCCGCCGGGTGGTCGTTCTTTACCGCCATCAGGATGGGAAGCGCCGAAAGGAAAAGGTACGGGACCAAGACACGCTGTGCCTTTTGTTGCAGAAAGCCTTTGTAGGTATAGCGATTCTTGAAGACGTGGTGGAAGAGATAGCCGCTGATAAAGACGAAGAGGTTAGTGCCGCCAAGGATGATATTCGCGATGAACTTCTCGATTGGCGAATCTATTACCCAGCCGGTGCTGCCGATCGCATGGCCGGCGACGACGCACACAATTGCGATGGCGCGGAAGGCTTCGAGGCTAGGTAAGAAGTCGGCATCCAGCGATGAAATCTGCGACTTTTGATGCCCGCGACTGGTGCCAAAGTTACTGGCGACATCACGTAAATGATTGATATCCAGCGCGGATGGCAGCTGCATTTGGTCATGCTCGACAACCGATGTGCTTCTTGGCATAGGTACTCCAAGGAAGATGTCGGTAAATCAACCCGAATTCCATAGCAGGAATCCTGAACTCGCCGTAAGACAGTTACGTCCGTACTCCTCAATCTATGTCCTACACACACCATTGGCATCCCAGCAGCTTTCGCGATCCCGGTGGGAGAATGTTCCGCCACGAAGGTAAGCTCTTGCGGGCGATTTTCGCGCCGGCTATCGATGACTTTACATTCCTGGAGTCGAGCGGCCTCTTGGAACAGCTGGTCTCAAGCGGAGCGCTTGTCGCACACACCAATGTGGACACCACATCCCTTCCACTCGATGCCTGGCCTCTAAAACCTGAACGGGTGATCGCACCCAACGAGCTTCCTTGGATTTCGTATTCCCACGAATGGACACACGGCCAGCTACAGGCTGCCGCGCTGCACACACTGGATGTTATGATCACGGCGATAGAGCACGGGATGTGGCTGCAGGATGCGGCATCTAGCAATATCCAGTTCGTCGGCAGCAAGCCTGTGCTCATCGACACGCTGTCACTGGTTCGCTACACCGATGGCTCGCTTTGGGCAGGCTATGGACAGTTCTGCCGCCACTTTCTGGCTCCGCTTGCCCTGATGCATGCGTTCGACTCACGGATGGCCGGAATGCTCCTTCAATTCCCGGATGGAATTCCGCTGGACATGGCATCCGCGTTGCTTCCAAAAACATCATGGCTGAACCCCGGTATCGTCGCCCACATCCATATGCATGCCAAGGCGACACGTTCAGCAGGCGATCGACCAACAACAGCTGCGGCAGGCACCCTCAGCAAGAATCAGCTCCTCGGCTTGCTGGACAGTCTCCGCGGGTTGGTGGTTGCGAATGGTCCGAAGATCGATGCCAGCCGGTCTCAGTGGGGCGGCTACGATGCGGAGGATGGCTACTCGGACAAGGCCCGTTCGAGCAAGGAACAGATTATTGCGGGATGGTTGAAGACACTTTCCAGCCGCGTAACTGTGGATTATGGTGCCAATGCCGGGCGTTACAGCAGCCTGGCAGCGCCATTTTCGGATGTGGTGCTAGCGGTTGAGCCAGACACGATGGCGGCGGAACTGCTTTATGCGCGCACGGTTGAGCACCAAGCCGATGCTGTGGGCATCCAAACAGTTCGCATGGATGTCCTGGCTCCAAGTCCTGGGATCGGGCTGCATGGCACGGAGCGTCCTGGATGGTTTGAGCGGCTTGACGCCGACACGGTGATGGCTCTCGCCCTCATCCACCACCTCTGCCTCGCCGCAGGCATCCCGCTTCAAGAAGTCGTACGGACGCTCAGCCGCGGGACACGACACCTGATTCTGGAATGGGTGCCATCGGATGACCCGCAGGCCAAGCGCCTCGGGAAGGCCCGATCACGAACCTTTACAGACTACACACAGCCGGCGCTGGAGCAGTATTTGCTGGAACTTGGGACATTACGCGGTAAGCGGGATGTTGACGACTCTATGCGGACGCTGTACCTCGTGGAGCTGGGTCCGCATACAGAGCGCTAGTCTGCAAAACTACGGATTATGTGTTGTGATAATCCGTCCGGTTTCATCCCGCCATTTTGCATAGATGACAGGCTGCACGCCTGGCTGCGGGATACCCGTGAGGACACTGCGCACCCCACCGCCATCGACATCAATGGCCGACTGGCCAACATTGGTGAGGCCGGTTGCGGACCACTCAATACCGGGGGCACTTGTCCGGTCTTTTCCATCCGGGTTTGTTACAACCGCAACGGCCTGCACGCCTTGCCTGCCATCCGGACGCTTTATCGTCTGAGCGACAATCTCAACCGTTGGAGGCTTGATACGGGCTTGTCCCTGGTTGAGACGGAAGGCGATGGCCAATGGGATACAGCCGATAACAGCTGCGATAACGCCAGTCGTGATGTGCATCACAGGCTTTGTCGGCAGCAGAGCTTCTGGAGCAACATCGTGTTCACGACAGGAGCCAACGCCGACTCCCATCCAGAACCAAAGCTGAATCAATACACCCGGAAAGACGTGCGCCGGGCTTCCAAGTCCATCGACAATGGATGCAAACACCGCACAGACAGCTCCTATCGCGAGGGCTTTCCGGTGATGGTGGTTTCTTTCACTCATGTCAGGCAGACGCTGGATGACAGAGTACATCAGAGAGATAAACAAACCTGCATATAACGCAAGTCCCGTAACGCCGAGCTCGGCCGCCGTTTGTACCCAGACATTGTGTGCGAGATTGGAATGCCCGGTTCCAACGCGTGTGACAGTAAATGGCTCATCAGCGGTGTGTGTCCACCAGCTCTGGACGATGGGCCATGAGCCTGTGCCCCATCCGGTAAATGGCCGCTCAGCGGTTGCAAGGACAGCGCCACGCCACTGGTTCAAACGGTCGACAAACGATGTGTCATCTTTTAGAAACTGAAAGGTTGATGCTCGTTCTCCTAGGAGGGGCATCAGCTCGCCGATAATCACAAAGACGATCAAGCCTGCGGCAACAACAGCAGCGGGTCCGACGAGGTCGTGCTTTCGATTACGGTCGATGCGGATATGACCTTCTTTTGCTGCGAGGACTGCCATCATGATGGCGCCGGCTACCAAGCCAATCCATGCGGAACGTGTCCGGGCGATTAGCAGGGCTCCGACAAGGACGACTGCAGCGGCCTGCGAGTAGAGGCGGGTTTTGAACTCGAGGCGTGGCTGAAGTGCGAGGGCAATTGCGGGCGGAATGAGAATCAGCAGGAAGGACCCGAGGGATTCATGGTTACCAAAGGATGCAAAGATCGCGCCACGGGATGCGGACTGATCCTGACCGAACTGGGCAAAACCAAGGAGGGATTGTGCAACACCGATTCCGATGGCAGCGGTTGCAACCCAGCGAATGGTGTCTGACTTCAGACCAAATCCGGCGATGATGTAGACGGAGAGTCCAATGAGAATTAGGAGACAGCGGGCGAGAGCCCACTTGGAATCCGGTGCATTGAGGATGCCGTAAAAATGCCATGCGGTAAGGGCCAGCATCCAGGGTGTCGGACCACGGAGCAGCATCGTCTGGAAGCGTTCCTGAAAGGTTGCCACTGCGATGACGATAAACAATGCGCCAAGAAGGGTTCCCTGTAGGATTCGAACTGGCCAAGGGTTTGGAATCCACGGCATTTCGGCAAGGCCGGATGCGAGCAGAACGACCAAGAGAAGGACACCAGCGAGGTACTTTTCGATGACAGATGTCCGTTGGTGATGTCGGCTGCTTCGCTTGGAGCGGCTACTGGTGGTTTGCGATGATGTCGTTTCAGGCATGGTCACTGCGATTCTACGAGGAATTAACAGTAGTGAATGCTACTAGTTGCGTAATGAACACAAAATGCCGTCAAAATTGAGCGAAATCCCGTGTATTTCATGAGGGCGATACTAAGTTTCCAACTGCCACGACAAATTCTGATGGTGTGTCGACATAAAGATAGAGCGTGGTTGGTCTTCGAATGATGCCCAATGGAAGCACAGCATCTACAGCATTCGACATTTGGATACAAACATTGGGCTGGTCTCCAATGGCGCACCACAGTGTATTTGGAGTGTTTTTACGCTCGACTTCACGCTCAATCAGAATCACCTTTTCGATGGACGCAGATGGTAACCAAGCGCAAAACAGCAGGGATGTTCGGACAAGGATGCCATCGGGTGTTACCAGTACTGGGCGTTGACTCGATGCACGTATGAGAGCTACCGCGTAGAGGAGCATAAAGGCATGGACAATGCTCAATCCAATCGCCAAGCGTACTGACTTGGTGGCGATGAACACATCGATTGCGATGCCTTCGACAATTACAAGAAAACCGATGACTCCCAGAATCGTTCCGATGCTTCCGTTTTCGTGGTACTTAAACACTCCAATACCAGCAGCTTCAGCGGAAAAATCATCCTTAGCGTGGATACCAAACAGGTGTGCCCAAATGAGCTTTTCGTACATCAGCGCTCTAACTGGTTGCTTGAACGTGCGAATTTTGAAAAAAGCGTCGTTCACTTTGCAAGTTTCCGAACGGCTGTAGTGAGGCGGCTTCCGTTTTCGTGGTACTTAAACACTCCGATACCAGCAGCTTCAGGGGAGAAATCATCCTTAGCACGGATGCCGAAGAGGTGTGCCCAAATGAGCTTTTCGTACATCAGCGCCCTAACTGGTTGCTTGTAGCTGCGAATTTTGAAGAAAGCATCGTTCACTTTGTTTGCTTTTGAACGGCTGTAGTGAGGCGGCTTCCGTTTTCGTGGTTCGTAAACACTCCGATACCAGCAGCTTCAGGGGGGAAATCATCCTTAGCGTTAATACCAAACAGGTGTGCCCAAATGAGCTTTTCGTACATCAGCGCCCTAAGTGGTTGCTTGTAGCTGCGAATTTTGAAGAAAGCGTCGTTCACTTTGTCAGCTTTTGAACGGCTGTAGTGAGGCGGCTTCCAAGATTTGAGTCTCTAAAGATTCGAGTCGCAAGTGCACTACTAAACACGGCATCACTGCCTAGAATTTGGATATTGTTTCGTGCACGCGTCACTGCCGTGTATATCAGTTCCCTGGTACAAAGCCGATTTGCTTCCGTGGGGAGAACAACATCGACGGTTCCCCACTCGCTTCCCTGCGACTTGTGTACCGTGATGGCATATGCGTTGTCGATATCCGTGAGGGATGCGTAGGGCAACAAGCGTGTTGGACCGACAACCAGCGTCCCATCCTTTGTGGTCGTAAGCAATGGTTCAAACACGGCGTAGAGCTCATCCCCAACCCACGCGCTAAATCCGATCTCACCGTTCATGAGGTCGAGGGCGTAGTTGTTTCGCGTGACGATGATTGGCGTGATGCCATCGGGGTGTTTCATGCCATCAAACTGCTGATTGATCACATTTACCTGTCGCCGGAGCGGACAGATAATCTGCCATGCACCGAGCTCACGAAGTAACGCATCCGCGGATTCTAGGAGCGCGTATGTGCTGTTGAAACGCGTTGGAATTGCCATCCGTGGACGAAACTCAGCGTAGCGCACAAGCATTTTCTCAGGATGACGTAGACCTCCGTGCGGAGCAACATCATTGCATAACCGCTCTCCAAGCAAGTCCCTTGCTGCGCTTGTATCCCCGTCGAGCATTGCATCCGCGATGGCTGAGAGCTCTGATGTCGCCCGTTGATTTCGTACCAAGGTGACGATTGGGCTTTTGTCCCCTAGATCAGACTGGAGTGCCATCAGGTCCTGAAGCACACTACCAGCCTCAACACTTGGAAGCTGATTTGGATCCCCGACAAGGATTAGACATGCATCCGGTGGCATCGCCTGTAACAGCGCATCCATAAGACTGGCATCCAACATCGAGACTTCATCCACAATCAAGACATCCACCTCAAGCGGATTTCGCTGATTGTAGTAATAGGCATTGTGCTGATCTGGCCGGCTTCCCAGCAGGCGGTGAACCGTCATCGCAGCTGCGGCATCGACTTTTTGACGGCTCAGTGCGGCCGTGATCCGGGTTGCTGCACGGGCTGTCGGAGCGGCAAGAGCGATACGTACATCCGTTCCACATTTGCTTGAAAAGCGCTTCCATGCATCGAGGATACTTGCGATGACGGTGGTCTTTCCTGTGCCTGGGCCACCGGTGATGATGAGTAACTTCCGTGATGCTGCGGCGACGGCTGCCTGTTGTTCAACCGCAAGGTAGATGTCATTGCGTGTCGCCATCGACAGTATCGCTTCTGCAACTGCGGTATTCCATGCGGATTTATCGGTGACAGCATCCCCTTCGAGACGCTCCGTGATGGCGGCTTCCAAACCGGCTTCGATGCTATGGAAACGTCTCAGCTGCAGGCCGGAGGCAGTCGTAACGATAAGGTTACTTGGGAACAGATGGTCCATTGGAGCTGGCCAGCAGTCAGCAAGAGCATCCAACCACCCGCAAGTGGCCTCGGCATAGTCATCGTTGAGCAACTCGTCTGACTTGATTTGTACACTCCACTCCCGAATCTGACCTTTGACTGATTGGATGGCATCCGGGGATGACCCAAGCTGTAAGTGGCCATCTTGTGCCCGGGCAAGCATCAGGAAGAGGACCGAGCGCAACACATCATCCGGAGCCGCATAGCGATCACATATTCGGTTAGTTGCATCCGCAATAAATGGAATTCCTGGAATTCGCCGGATGGCTGCAGCAATCGAAATACCGTTAGGCGTTGGTAACATGAAAGTCCACCCATCCCTTCCCATCCAAAGCTGGCCCATGCTCAAAAGCCCTCACAAAAATGTAGCGCACCCCGGCAACTTGCCCTAGTTTTGCAGATTCGATGGCTTGTTTGTAAAGATAGCCCTGCAGACCGTAGCGGTGGTGATGCATGGCTTCCTCAATGTGTTGCTCATCGTACGCAGCGAGGTGATTTGTCTTCCAGTCAACGATCCAAATGCCAGCGGGTGTTTCGAAGATAGCATCGATGTTGCCTGTCAGAAATCCACGTGGAAGTACATCCGTGTGTCCCGCGGCAAGCGCTGCTGTTACATCGAGGGTCGTATCGCGATGGCTTAGAAATGGCACTTCTGCGAAGGCATTTTGAATGTCCATCAGGCGTGTGCCGCAGGGAAGCATGCTGGTCATAGCTCCTGTGACCATGTTGACAATGGCATCGACATTCGGGTCGTGCACTGCGTTGTATTTGAGGCCATCCGCTCGTAGGCGCCGCTGTGTAAACTCCTGAATCTGGTCATTGCCAACGGGAACACCCTGAGATGCCGCATTTTGTGCCTTAAGAACATCCTCGAACACCGCATGCACGATATTGCCAAGGCGTTTGCCTGCTACCGTCAAGTGGGAAATGGACTTACCTGAATGGCCGGTTCCCCCAGTCATAGAAATTTCAGGTCCAGCGGTTTGGACATCCTCTGCTTCATCCTCCGCAGGATTCGGGACGGCATCCAATATGGGAGCATGGTTTTTTGTCAGCTTGGTAAAGCTGGTGAACTGTCTCTGTGCTGAGAGCTTAGTTGTCGTTGGAAGTTGCCGCTCCGGCGGAGCCTCACTTGCTACCGCGAGGAAATTTTCTAATGAAGCGGTTGTGTAAGCGTGGCTTGGATGGACTTTGTAAAGTGGGTCACCCGTGCTGGATGACACAGCAGTTTCCAGTTTTGTAAGTGTCTCTGGCGTGATATCTCCGAGTACGGAGCCAAGCGCAGTCATCCACTTAGGCTTCGATGTACCGGAAGCAAGTGCTTGCCCAATCGGGAGTGCGCAATAGGATACGGCACGTGTGAGGGCCACGTAGAGGAGGCGTTTGTCTTCTTCGGCGGCTTCCTCCAGAACGCGTTTGAACGCATCCTTGTCCCAGCGGTTGAACAGAACTTGCTTATGGGTTCGCGCACCGGAATCAGCAGCAACGATGCCATATTCAGGAGACTTGCTAGCCCGGGATGACAAGACGCCGCCTCCCATAAACACGATAGGGAATTCCAAACCCTTTGAGCTGTGTAGTGTCAACACATGAACGGCATCATCGTTTCCCTCAGCCAGCTGCGGAACAGATTCACGCGCATCGATGACGGCTTTTAGGCGGCCCGGGAGCGCATCCACCGTCAGCGCCTCGGCGGCCATCGTTTTTTCAAGCCACTGCCCGAGGTGCACCAGGTCAGCCGCTCTCCGGAGATGGTCAAACGGTGCCCGTGCAACGCCATCAAGGCCCCAGAAACCAGTTTCGGGTTCTATGATTTCGCGTATTGCTCCAGCTACATTTCCGCCGGCAAGCATCTCGGCCCAGCCTTGAAAGCGTCGCTGCCACTCTGTGGTTTGTTGTTCGGTTAGGTTTCGCTGATCGATGTCGGAGATGCCCGACCACCAAGTGAAGATGGCTGCTCGGACGACGCGGATGTCCTGTGGAGCTGCAAGTGCGCTGAGAATGCTGAGGAATTCCTGGGCAGTTGCGGATATGCCGACATTTTCACTGCGTTCATAGACCACAGGTACGTGGCGCTTTCGCAGCTCGCGAATACAGGCCATCGCCTCCCTGCCAGTCCGGCACAAAATCGCGATGTCATTGGGGAGAACACACCGCTTACGCTGATGTTCATCAATGTCCGGCTTTGCTGGGATCACAAAGCGGATGTCATGCGTCAGCAACGTAAGAATATGGTCAGCCAACCAACCAACATAGGCTCGTCTGGCCGTGCCAACCCGATCACCAAGATCCGGCTCCAAGTGGCACAAAGCTACTGGTGGCATTTTGTTTCCATTGGAATCGATCAGATAAGGCTTACCGCCGCGTTCATTGGGCTTTACGCCTTGATACGTAATCCCCGTGATCTCGGGTACATCGGCTTCAGTCGTTTGCGCCGGGTTATGAAACAGCGGGACTGCACTTCGAAGGAGGAGGCCATCGATTGCCTCGACCATTTGCGGTGTCGAGCGATAGTTGATACCCAGGGTACAAAGCTGGCCACCGACATTGTCAAGGATTTCCCTGCGCGCACTTAGGTAGCTGTCGAGATCAGAACCACGAAACCGGTAGATGGATTGCTTAGGATCTCCAACCAAGTAAATGACATTTCCAGTATCGGTTGCCGCCCCGGATACAGAAATATCTGAGACAAAAAGCGAACGAAAAATCCGCCACTGGTCTGGGTCAGTGTCCTGGGCTTCATCGAAAAGCACTATGGGAAAGCGCTTCCGCAACGCATCCCGCAAACGCTCCGCAAGCGCACGGCGCTCCGTACTTTCCTGTTTATCGACCTCAACGGCTTTACGAAGATCCGCTATCATCGCATCGAATGTAAGAATCCCCTGCTCTCCGAGACGCTTCCTGAGCATTAAAGCAGTATCTGAGACACAGGAATACAGAACGGGAAAGGCAACAACCTTTGGGAGGGCGGCAATGTCAACGAGCTGGTCAAGGACCCATGGCGTATGGACAGACTTGTTGTCCCGCCAACACTTGGGATCATTGTTTGATGCCAAATTTGTGAGATCAACCGCAAGGGAATGCATGTCCGAGAGGGCGTTTTGCCGTCTGGCTTGGACCAGCGCATCGTACTTCGCCTCAACGAGGGGTCGTTTCGTTTTGTTAAAGCTTCCATTGGGCAGGCCAGATGCACTTATAAGCTCTCCAAATGCCATCCCGTTCGGCGCTTCCGCAATTAGCGAATCGATAAGTGCCACTAGCGATACCGTAAAGTCCGGCTGCTCCTCCAACCACCGAGGAGAAAACGCAATCGCCT
>CAIRTT010000397.1 GCA_903881535.1 uncultured Armatimonadota bacterium | reverse complement strand
GCTGAACAGGCATCAGAGACCGAATTAAACCTGTGCAGGATACCGGGTCGGGACCCGATGGGGTATTCTGCCATCTAAACGCGACTGCCTCCTAGCTCACTGAGGGGTGATGTCGCAATTTGCTATCATCCCAACCACAAGTCTTATCACTAAGATTGGAGTTAGACGTGCATTCCAACCGCTCTCTTATCCTCACCGCTATCACCCTTGCCAGCATCGGTATCTACGCGCCAGCCCCCGCAACTGCGCAGGTCAAGATTCCCGAAAACCTGCCATGGCGCGCCATCGGCCCCGCAATCATGGGCGGACGTATCAATGACTTCGCCGTTGTCGACACGGATCCATCCACGTTTTACGTGGCGACGGCTGCAGGCGGCATCTTCAAAACCACCAACAACGGCACCACCTTTAAGCCGATTTTCGAGAACTTTGAAACCGGCAGTATCGGTGACCTCGCGGTTAGCCAGAGCCATCCGGATGTCCTCTATGTCGGCTCCGGTGAGTCTAACAACCGCCAGAGCTCGAGCTGGGGTAACGGGATGTACAAGTCCACGGATGGTGGCACAACCTTCACCCAAATCGGCCTCGAAAAGACGCAGCATATTGGTCGTGTTGTCGTACATCCAACTAACCCCGATGTCCTCTACGTGGCTGCGATGGGCCGCCTCTGGGGCGGTAACGAAGAGCGCGGCGTCTACAAGTCCACCGATGGCGGAAAGACTTGGGAGCGCGTTCTCTTTGTAAATAACCTCACGGGTTGTACGGATATCGTGATGGATCCGCAGAATCCGGATGTTCTGATTGCGGCAATGTATCAGCGTCAGCGATCTGCATTTGGCTATGCCGGTTCCGGCGCCGGGTCAGGGCTGCACAAGTCCACGGATGGCGGCAAGACCTGGACAAAGCTGACCAAGGGCCTGCCAGAGACCGAGATTGGCCGTATTGGACTTGATGTCTACAAGCGTAACGGCAAGATTCTGTACGCGACGGTTGAGTCCAAAAACTCGGGTTCAACGCAGTCGCCTGCGGGGAATGGTGGGTTGTACCGCTCGGATGATGGCGGTGAGTCCTGGGTCTATGTCTCTGACACAAACCCACGTCCGATGTACTTCAGCCAGGTCCGCATCGACCCGAATAATGACCAGAATGTCTGGGTTCTTGGCGTCTCGATGTACTACTCCAAGGATGGCGGTAAGACTTTCCCTACCGTTGTGACCAGCCAGGTCCACGCGGATGGCCATGCGATTTGGATCAATCCCAAGGATTCACGGCACATCATTTTGGGCTGTGATGGCGGTATTCAGACATCGTATGACACCGGCAAGTCATGGGACTTTATCAACACATTCCCGATTGCCCAGCCGTATGAAGTTGGCTATGACTTCCGCTTCCCATACTACGTCTATGCTGGCCTCCAGGACAATGGAACCTGGGGTTCACCAAGCCGCACGCTCGACAGCCGTGGCGTAACCAATGATGAGTGGTTTAACGTGCAGGGCGGGGATGGCTTCCAGGCCAAGGTTGATCCAACCAACCCGGACATTGTGTACGCAGAGTCCCAAAATGGTGCAGTCAGCCGCGTCAATCCGACGACGGGTGAGAGCAAGAGTATCCGGCCACGCGATACGACCGGCGATGCCCTTCGCTGGGACTGGAACACGCCGATTTCGCTGTCTCCACACGACCCTAAGACCATTTACGTTGCTGCAAACAAGCTCTTCACTTCAAAGGACCGTGGCGACCACTGGGTGGGCACCAAGGATCTGACACGTGGTCTTGACCGTAATAAGCTGCCGATCATGGGCCGTGAGGTTACCAAGGCTGTGTTGTCGAGTGGAGATGGCGAGAATGGCTTCTCAGAGATCGTAACGGTTGAGGAAAGCCCGGCGCAGAAGGGTGTGCTGTGGGTCGGCGTTGATGATGGAAACCTCCAGCTTTCCAAGGATGGCGGAGCAACCTGGGAGAACTTCAATGGCAAGATTCCAGGCCTGCCAAAGGACACTTTTGTCTCCCGCGTTGTGCCAAGCCGCTTTGCTGCGGGTCGTTGCTATGTGACATTTGATGGTCACCGCTCCGATGACTTCAATCCGTACATTTACGTAACGGAAGACTTCGGCCAGACATGGAAGAAGATCACAAACGGTATTCCTGAATTCCATACGCTCTCTGTGATTCGTGAGCATCACCGTGCAGAGAACCTCCTCTTTGCAGGCTCTGAGCGTGGGTTATACGTGTCGTTCGACCGCGGTGCAAGCTGGCAAAAAGCGGGTGCACCGCTGCCAACCGTACCTGTGGATGACATCCAGATTCACCCACGCGACAACGACCTGATTCTTGCAACGCACGGCCGTGGCATCTACATTTTGGATGACATCGCGGCGCTTGAAGTGATGGCTACCGGCGGCACAAGCCAGAAGGTTGCGCTTGCTCCGATGCGTCCTGGGGTGCACTACCGTATCAGCAGCCGCAAGGCGACATCGGGTCAGAAGTTCTACATCGCGCCGAATCCGCAGTCGAGTGGTGCGACGGTGCTGTTCTATCTCAAGGATGATGTCGACCCGGCAGCCATCAAGGTGGAAGTCCTCGACAAAAAGAAAAAAGTCATCCGCACACTCGCGGCAAACAACCCAGGTACGGGCTGGAACCGTGTTTCGTGGGACCTCCGGATGGAGGCTGCGCCCGGTGCTACGGGTGGCTTCCGTGGATTTGAGGACCTTGGGGATGAAAACGAGAATGGCGACCGCGAAGGTAGCTTCTGGTCGGCGCTTTCGTTTGATGACATCACTGCTGCAGGAAGCATCTCACTGATGGATCCATCCGCGGTGCTGTTTGCACAGGGCGGTGGTCGTCAGGGTGCTGGCAACGCTCAGGGCGGTGGTCGCGGTGGCCAAGGTGCTGGCAATACAGCTCCGGGACAGGGTCCGGGAGCCGGTGGTGGTCCAGGTGCCGGACAGGGCGGTGGCGGAGGCCGCGGCTTTGGCGGTGGAGGACGTGGTCCACGTGTCCTTCCAGGGACATATACGGTTCGCCTGACCGTTGGAGACACCGTTTTGACTCAGCCAGTGGTTGTTCATGATGACCCACGCGTCGGCCTCACGGATGGTCAGCGTAAGGAAATCTTTGATGCACAGCTAAAGGCTGGAGAGCTCCAAAAGCAGCTGAACACATCCCGTACCGAGTTGGATGAGTATCGTCGTCAGGTGACAGGAGCAGTTTTGAAGGCAGAAGGTCCTGCGAAGGAAGCTCTTGATGCGCTTTCCAAGCAGATTTCGGCTTTATCATTGCGTATTCAGGCTCCGGCGGCTGGGCTTGGCGGCGGAGGATTTGGCGGTGGCCGTGGTCCAGGTGGCGCTGCGGGTGCAGCAGGTACGCCGGCATCTGGCACTGCTGCTCCAGGCGCGGCAGGAACACGTCCAGCAACGGTCATGAACGAAATCGAGCGTGAGCAAATGATGCTTCAGATGCAGCGTGCGATCAGTTCAACGATCAGTGGCCAGCTTTCGAGCGTGGTTTCGACACTGGAAAGCTTTACACTTCCAGTCACCGCTGAAACCAAGGCTGATATCAAGGAACTAAGTGGCAAACTAAAGACATTGGCAGCGGATGTCAAAAACATTGGGGCAGATGTACGAAAAATCGTTCCTGCTCCTGTGAAGAAGGATTAAGCGCATCAACCCCAGTGACGCGTGTATGATAAAGACCGGTTTGAGGCGAAAGCCTTAAACCGGCAGGAATTGCCCGGGATGTAGAAAATGCGATAGAATCTCTCGGTTTTTTCCCTACGTTTGGCCGCCGGTAAGACCGGCGCAGGATTACGCAACCATGGCAACCGGTAAACTCGTTCAGGTCACAGGTCCCGTTGTGGACATCGCATTCGAGCCAGGCAATCTGCCTTCGATTTTGAATGCAATTGAAATTCCGCTGCGCGGTGGCGGCGACCCATTGGTCGTCGAAGTCGCACAGCACCTCGGCAACAACCTTGTTCGTTGCGTCGCGATGGACTCCACGGACGGTCTCGTCCGCGGTGATGCGGCGAATGACACAGGTCAACCGATTTGTGTTCCAGTTGGAACTGCTACCCTTGGACGTGTTTTCAACGTTCTCGGTCGCCCAATCGATGAGCGCGGACCAGCTAACGCTGAAAAGACATCCCCAATCCACCGTGATGCACCAGCATTCGAAGACCTCGCTACCAAGCCTGAGGTTCTCGAAACGGGTATCAAGGTTATTGACCTCCTCTGCCCTTACCTCAAGGGTGGAAAAGTTGGTCTCTTCGGCGGTGCAGGTGTTGGTAAGACGGTTACGATGCAGGAGCTCATCCGAAACATCGCCGTTCAGCACTCTGGTGTGTCCGTCTTCGCCGGTGTTGGCGAGCGTACCCGTGAAGGTAACGACCTCTGGCTCGAAATGTCTGAAGCTGAATTCAAGCTTCCTGATGGCACGACCGCCCACGTTATCGACAAGACCGCGATGGTCTTTGGCCAGATGAACGAGCCACCTGGAGCCCGCCTCCGTGTTGCACTTTCCGGTCTGACCATGGCTGAGTACTTCCGTGATGAGCAGGGCCAGGATGTTCTTCTCTTCGTGGATAACATCTTCCGCTTTACCCAGGCTG
>CAIRTT010000396.1 GCA_903881535.1 uncultured Armatimonadota bacterium | reverse complement strand
GAGGTTGAGTGGCTGATTCATTTGGCATCCGAGCCGACATTACCGGCTATCCGTGCAATGCATGCTGATGAGATTCAGCTTCTCAGAAACCTTGCAGGCAGCATAAACAACGAAGCGGCAGCAGGCATCAAGGAAATCGAGCGGACAACCAACCACGATGTAAAGGCGGTTGAGTACTGGATCAAGCGTAACCTCGCCGAGACATCCCTCGAAGATTTGTCCGAATGGGTTCACTTCGCATGTACATCTGAGGATATCAATAACCTCTCCCATGCACTGATGCTGCAAGGGGCAATCGGGAAGGTGATGCTTCCCAAGGCCGAAGAGGTTGTTGGAAAGGTCCGCAGCCTCGCTGGACCGCTCCTCGATGCCCCTTTGCTTTCACGAACCCATGGTCAGCCTGCAAGCCCAAGCACGCTTGGTAAAGAACTGGCTGTATTCGTACATCGCTGGAACCGTCAGCTTACACAGATTAAGTCCATCCCATTCTTAGGCAAGATCAATGGTGCCGTTGGGGCATTCAATGCGCATGTGGTTGCATTCCCGGATGCAAACTGGCCAGACATCGCCGAGCGCTTTGTCACAGGCCTTGGCTTGACGTATAACCCGTTGACAACGCAAATTGAATCCCACGATTATATGGCTGAGTTATTCCATGCATGGTCGCGCTTTCTTACCATCCTCATGGACTTCGACAGGGACATCTGGTCTTACATCAGCGTTGGAGTCTTTCGTCAGAAGACCGTCGCTGGCGAAATTGGGTCGAGCACGATGCCACATAAGGTTAATCCTATCGACTTTGAAAACAGTGAAGCGAACATCGGGCTTGCTGTCAGTTTGTTCGAACACCTTGGTGCGAAGCTGCAGGTTTCACGTCTTCAGCGCGACCTAAGTGATTCCAGTGCAATCCGGGCTGTCGGTACTGCGTTTGGGCATGCCTTGCTGGCTATGGTCGCGGCGGGACGTGGCATCGGAAAACTGGATGCTGATCGCACCTTTATGCTGGCAGAGCTGGATCGAAACTGGGAAGTGCTGGCTGAACCCATCCAAACCGTGATGCGTGTTGAGGGGCTTGACCGCCCTTATGAGCGCCTCAAGGAGCTAACACGTGGCCAGCGTGTGGATGCTGCAGGCATGCTTGCATTCCTTGAGACGTTGGAGTTGTCGGAGGATGCCCTCCAGCGCCTCAAAGCCCTACGCCCGGAAACCTACATCGGTATTGCACCGGAGCTCGGCGCCGCGGCCCTAAAGGAAAACGGGTAACGTGCGCCAGTATCTTGGGCTGATAGCCGGATGCGTCCTTGTTGTGATGGGCACCGCATTTCTCCTGAGCCCGGCGACTCGGGTCTATGGTGTGATAGTCATCGTCAGCGGCATTGTTGGCGTTTGGTATGGGATTGTCACGGTTCGGCAGTCCCGCCAAGATCGGTATGACCTCTCAAAGCTGTTTGAAGGCGATCCAATGCCGGAAGGTGGAGAAGAGACGCTCCCTGACAAATCCGGCTACTGCAGCGTATGCGGCGCATTTATAGCATCACCATATAAACCCTGTACCAAGTGCGGTGCAGCACTTTAAGCTTGGGTCACCTTCTAGGTCGTGCAGCCTGCCTCAGAACTTCCAAAAACTCTGTAGTACTGTAGTACGTGTGACTAACGTTCGGTTTGGTCCATCCAGTGGGTCGACGCGCGACAGAATACAGAGGGCTCGAAACGTTAGGTGCCTTCCAGCGGTTCGCTCGTATCCGATTGCCGACTCAAATTTTGACAGTGGTTGGTTCCGATAGTCCCAGCGCTTAACCGCTGCGTAAAGTCCCTCGTGGGCTGAAATGCCCATCCGTCCATCGACGTAGAATCCCCAAACAGGAGCTTCTTCATCTGCGCCAAACACGACTTCACCCCGGGCTGCGTACTTCCCAACGAAATACTGTGCATCGGCTGCAAAGCGGGACTTTACAATGGTTTGTGATGCTTGCGTGCTCCCGGAGAGGAAATTTTGGGTGAACGGGCCATTGTCTGGTAAACGTCCCGTCAGCATTGACCCGCCAATTTGTATTCGCCCGGATTGTGTCAGGAAGTGCCTGTCAAGCCTCGCCGAAAGAACTGTCTTGGTGTATGCATGGTCGGCATTTGGACCGGTCCCGGTCGTAATGCTGCCGGCATAGTGGAACGGGCCAAACTCACCTTCAATCATTGCTCCGCGGTCAATCCGGATGCCAATCGATTCACTGTAAAGACTAGCGAAGGGATGCATCGATGTGTCGTACACCGCTGATAATCCGAACGGCAGGACAAACTGCCCCGCCCGTGCTGTTGCGGTCGCTCCTGGCAGCTCAAAGCGGTAATGGCCGTACAGCTCTGATGTGACAATACGGTCTGTCGATTCGTACGATTCCCGCACGACCTGAAGGCGGATGCCACCCTGTTCATTGCCTGACTTTGGGTTGGCGACAATGCCATCAACCGTAAAGCGGACGCCTGCCAACGCTTCTACCGGCGTAGGAAAGTGACCATCCACAGCCCGGAAGTCAAGCGACAAATCGGTCAGGAGATTGAATTTTCGTTTGAAGTAGGGTACCGGTGAAAACAAGTCCGGATGACGCGTACTTGTGGCTGGAAATGCCAGCGATGGCACCTCGCGTTTGGTGTCCGGTGGTGGGTAAAGCGCAAAGTAATTTGGCCGTTCGGGCGGTGGTGGAGGCGCTGAAGAAGCTGTCGCAGCGACCATCGCAAGTACTGCCATAACTGCCAGTCCGCAAGTAGCCGATCGCCCGTGGGTTGTGTTCACGGTGGAATAGACAGTCGAACATCCCCGGAGGTTTCACACATCCTTTGATGCATCCAACGTGGTACACTGCCACGCCAAAATTAGCCGTACTCTCGGGAGGAAATCGATGCCAAAGCCCATCGTAGCAGTAGTTGGCCGACCGAATGTCGGCAAGTCCACTTTATTCAACCGCCTTACAGGGCGACGTATCGCCATTGTGGAGGACACCCCAGGTATCACCCGTGATCGCCTCTACGCAGATGGTGAATGGAACGGGCGAGAGTACACCCTCATCGATACCGGTGGTATCTCTATGGATGCTGAAGACCCAATGCAGGTTCAGATCCGAATTCAGGCCGAAGTCGCAATGGAGGAAGCGGATGTCATTCTCATTGTCTGTGATGCGACCCAAGGCGTAACACCGAACGACATCGAGCTCGCTAATCAGCTCCGCCGAGCGCAGGGGACTCCGATGTTCCTCGCTATTAATAAGGCCGACAACATAAAAAGGGCACAGGATGCATCCGAGTTCTATTCCCTTGGACTTGGTGAGATTTATCCAATCAGTGCGCTCGGTGGTCGTGGTGTTGCGGACTTGCTAGATGACATCGTGGAAGCATTTCCAGCGATGGTTCCAGAGCTACAAATCGAAAGTGATGTCGTTCGTATCGCTCTTGTCGGACGGCCAAATGTTGGCAAGTCATCGATGTTGAATGCGATTCTTGGTGAAGAGCGTGCGATTGTAAGTCCTATTGCGGGTACCACGCGCGATGCCGTTGATACTCCATTCGAATGGGATGGGCGTAAGATTGTTCTCGTTGATACCGCAGGTATCCGCCGCGCTGGGAAAATTCAAGGGACGGTTGAGTACTACTCTGTGCTCCGAGCTACGCGTGCGATTGAACGCTGCGACGTTGCGATCACGGTTGTAGATAGCATCGAAGGTCTCCTTGATGGAGACAAGCGCGTCGCTGGTTTCGCACATGAAGAAGGTAAAGCAGCCGTAATCGCTGTCAATAAGTGGGATCTTGGACGGGCGAAAGCCTTGGCTACGTATCCTCAAAAAGCACCGATGACCGCTGTCACGCAGCACATTCGCGATGAAATGCCTTATGTCAGCTACGCGCCTGTTGCATTTTGTTCTGCAAAGGCATGTAGTGGTATCGGTCCGCTGATTGAAGCATGCCTTGATGCGGCAGATGCGAACGCGATGCGTATTACGACCGGTGAACTGAACCGTATATTCCGTGATGCGGTGGATGCACGCCCAACCAGCCACAAGGGCCACACGCTGAAGCTGCGATACGCAACGATGGTTTCCGTTAAACCTCCGACGATTATCCTAAAGGTCAATGATCCTGAAAGTCTGCACTTTACGTATCTTCGATATTTGGAGAATCAGCTACGTAAACACGTCGCATTCCAGGGAACTCCTGTCAAGATTATTGCGCGTAAGTCCAATGGCAAGGACGAAGATTAATGTGTAAATGGGGGATCATCCACACCAATGATTTTCATGACCGGCTGTCCCCCAACGCTGTCAATCGCCTCATCGGGATTGTTCAATCATGCCCGTATCCACACCTAGTCTTGGATGCGGGCGATTGTATAAAAGCAGGTAATCTTGGTGTAAGTATCGGACAGGAACGCATTTGGGACGAAATGCGCCGGGTTGGCTATGATGCCATCACGGTTGGAAACCGGGAAACACACCCGATGTTATCCGTGGTTCGTGGAAAGCTTGCCGGAGCTCCATGTCCTATCTTGTCTGCGAATCAGATTTGTAAAAACGGGACCGCTTCTCTACCTTTCACCTCTCATGTCTGCGTGGATAGGGCCGGACTAAAGATTGGAGTGGTTGGCGTCACAATTCCGATGGTGACCCGACGCTCCAAAATGTCAATCGCGTGGGATACGGTCTTCGAACCACCGATTGACACTATCAAGTCCATTTCACAGACCATTCGATCCCAAGTAGATGTTCTCATCGCGCTGACACACATCGGTATCGCTGCTGATAGAGCATTGGCAGAGGCTGTGCCTGATGTCGATATCATTGTCAGTGGGCACTCGCACAGGCTGCACACAATGCCCGAAGTCGTGAATGGTATTCCAATCTTGCAAGCGGGGTCGTTTGGAAGATTTGCCGGAATGGCCACGTTTGATGGTTCAGCGCTTGTGGATTATTCGATGATTGCATTGGATGGTACAGAATGAGTACGGGGTGGGCCGAAACAACGCTGTCTTGTTGTGTGTGTGGTACGCGTGGCGCGAAGCATTGGCGACTTGCAGGCGACCATTTGCTGGGTGGGCCTCGCTGTTTTCATGCTGTCAAGTGCATCCGCTGTGGGACCGTACGACTCGATCCACGTCCATCTAATGAAACGATGGCCAAGCACTATGCGCCGATTACCTACGCGCGTGCTGAAGGGGATGCTGGTGACAGTGGCCTCAATACACGGCTGCAGTATGCAGCCGATCACATTGTGCAGCGGATCGTAAAAACAGCTGATCGTAATGGTGGCAGTTTTCTCGATGTTGGCTGTGGGGATGGACGGGTAATGGCTGCGATGCAGCGCTCTGGATTTGATGTGAATGGCATTGAAACAGACCCTGTCGCCGCTGAACTCGCATATGGCCGGACGGGCGTAAAGCCTTTTATTGGTGATCTACATGCGTTCACTGAGGGTGAACAATTCGATGTCATCTCATTCATCCATTGTCTTGAACATGTAGGAAACCCACGGGAGGATCTTGACCGTGCCTATACGCTTCTCAAACCCGGTGGGATTCTGTACATTGCCGTCCCAAATGCTGGCTCTCTAGAATCAAGTTTCTTCGGGTCTTGCTGGTATGCACTCGATTTGCCCCGGCACTTCTGGGGGTTTAACCCGCGCTCGCTGCAGCGGATCATCGAAGAATCAGGGTTTTATCTGAACAGTACCCACTATCAGCCACTCGTAAATAGCCTCCAATCACTTCGCTATGCGATGCGCGCCGTATCCGGACGGCCTCTTGGTGACAATGATGATCCGGGCTCAGGAGTTACGGACAAGGATGGAAGCCTAAGAACCAAGCTCTTCATCGGTCAGCAGCGCCTGTCCGATATGCTTGGGGATGTCATCCAGGGAGAAGTGATGGAACTTGCAGCGCAAAAGCCTGCATAGGTACCGGATATACAGCCAATGATACTGATAAGTCTAATTGCAATCCTGACATGGTCGTTTTCAGCCATCGGGGTCGGACGCCTCCTAGTACCATCATGGGCTTGGCGGCCGTTTGAGCGCACAGCAATTGCATGGACCGTCGGAACAGGTCTCCTTCCACTTGCAGTAATGTCAATCGGGCTTGCGGGCCAAGCAAGGCCGATGGCAATCTGGGGGACCATCTGTGCCATTGGAGTCCTCTCGTGGCTTATCGGCTTGACACGTGAGAAACCACAGCTGAAAGTCAGTCTTCCGAAGCTTAATCTTCATGGAGGCATAGCACTTGGACTGGTGCTGATTGTGGTCCTATCCGCTGGTATCGCAGCCGCAGCACCTCCAGGGACGCTGGAATGGGACACGCTTTCCTATCACTTTTCAGTTCCAAGGACGTGGCTTAGAGCTGGTCGTATCCACTTTATTCCCTACGACCATCACTCGAATTTTCCTTTCACGATGCAGCTTGGCTATATGGCGATGCTCTCAGCTGGAAGTGAAGCTGCAGCAAAGTGGCTGCATACACTCTGCGGACTTGCTCTTGCCGTTAGTGTGTATTCAACATCGAGACGCTTAATCCCAAACAGCAAGTTTGCTCCCCTCATTTCGGTCGGGGCGTTACTTGCCATCCCGATGGTTTTTTGGGAGATGACAGTTGCCTATGTGGACATCGCAACAACACTTTTCGTGTGGACATCGCTCTCAATTCTCCTTCTCTTGATGAAGACGGAAGGTGAGACCACACCAAGTCAATCGCAGCGATTGCAGATGCTTATCTTGAGTGGAGTCCTCATGGGATGTGCCCTTGGAACAAAGATGACAGTCTTGCTGTTCTGGGGGATGATTCTCGCTGGGATGCTTTCTTACGGATTTTTCATCCGAAAGACGCAGCTCGCAACGACAATAAGCCATGCAACCATCTGGAGCGGGCTCGGCTTGGCTGTCGGTAGCCCTTGGTACATCAAGACATTTCTCTACACAGGCAACCCGGTTTACCCTTATTTCTATCAAATTTTCGGTGGCAAGTATTGGACGGCCGAACATGCAGCTCGTTACGCTGCAGATCAGGCAGCGTTTGGACTAGGTAAGAAGCCGGTTGATGCACTCCTGGCACCGTGGAATCTGGTCAATGAGGCCCTACTCGTCGGGCACCGGCCGTGGATTTTTACGGAATATGTTCAGTTTG
>CAIRTT010000395.1 GCA_903881535.1 uncultured Armatimonadota bacterium | reverse complement strand
GCGATGACGCGTTGTTTTCCGGGGCGTAAACAAGGGATGTCCACCGACCGCGCGCCAAGCCGTGCTGAGCAGAAGCTTTGCTCCACTTGGATGGACCGTGAGCTTGCGCTACTCGACATTAGATTGATCATCCCGTTCGGCGCAATGTCCATTAATCGTTTTCTAGGCCCGGGTCCGCTGACGGAACGCATTGGGAATGTCTTCGACTATCAAGGCATCCCGGTTGTCCCACTGCCACACTCCAGCGGTGCATCCACGTGGTTGAATTCGCAAGAAAACAAAGGCCGCCTCGCAGCCGCACTCGATGCCATTTCCAGCATCCGCTGCACACTCCCGTAACAACCTGTTAGCATAGGAATCATCATGGACATCACACAGATTCTCCAATTCGGCTCAGCCCCAAAGCACCTACGTGCGATCGCGTTTGTCGAAGGCATCAGCTACCTACTGCTCCTCTTGATTGCGATGCCGCTGAAGTACATTCTTGGCATCAAGCTCGGCGTGACGATTGTTGGTGGCATCCACGGCGCGCTCTTTGTCGCATTTGCCTTTATGACACTCCACGCGATGATTGCCTACAAGAAGGGCCTCTTCTGGGGAATCAAAGTCGGGTTTGCGAGCATCATCCCACTAGGGACTTTCTTTCTGGACAAAGACATGAAAGAGCTGGTTGAGAAACATGGCTAGGAATCGGGATTGCTTTGGTGATCAGCTCATAAGGTATCCACTGACATCAGGTCAACAGGCATCCACGTTCTGCGGCTTTTCCTGTAGCATAGAGCATGCGACTCATGCTCGGCCTGACAGTGCTGTCAGCTACCATCGGTGTGGCCCTGGCCGCCCCACAAACAAAACCTGCGCCACCTAAACCTAACGCCTTAGCAGTAACGGACAGGGCTGGAACCGCTTTCTACGAGCAAAACATCCGCCCTCTCTTTGCCGCGAAATGCAACGCCTGCCACAGCGGTCCCAAGGCATCCGCGGGCCTGCGCCTCGACAATGCAAATGGCTGGAAAGGTGCCATCAGCACAGGCAAGCTGTTGATGGCGGTAAACCACGAGCCTGGTGCGGCGGCGATGCCGCCAAGTGGTGGAAAATTGTCGCCAAAGGAGCTAACCTTGCTGGCTGAGTGGGCCAAACGTGGCGCTCCGGGACCCGCGGGTAAAGTCGCTACTAGCGGCCGGAATCACTGGGCCTTCCTCCGCCTGCCAGTCGCAAAGGGCCCCGTAAACATCGATGCCGCCGTCGACCAGCCCCTCAAAGCCAAAGGCCTAACCCGTAACCCGCAGGCCGACAAACGAACCCTAATCCGCCGAATCGCGCTGGACATCACGGGAATCCCCCCGACCCCAACCGAAATCGCAGCCTTCCTCGCCGATACCAAACCCGGCGCCTTTGCCCGTGTCGTTGACCGTCTCCTCGCGAGCCCCAACTACGGCGAGAAGTGGGCACGCCACTGGCTGGATGTCGCACGCTACGCAGAGAGCCACGGCTACGAACAGGACTATGACCGGCCAAATGCATGGACGTACCGGGATTCCGTTATCCGCGCATTCAATTCTGACATGCCTTGGAACCAGTTCGCTGCCTGGCAGCTCGCCGGGGATGAGCTGGCGCCCACAAACGCAGATGCCAACTTCCTCACGGGGTTCCTTGGCGCCGGTACGCACGCCACGCAGATTACAAAGAGCCAGGTCGAGAAGGAGCGCTACGATGAGCTTGATGACATGCTTAGCGTCACAACCCAGGCATTTCTGGGGCTGACCGTCGGCTGCGCACGCTGCCACGACCATAAATTTGACCCTATCTCACAGCGCGACTACTACAAAATGCTCGCGACATTCACCAAGACCGTGCGCTCTGACCAAGAGCTGGCCATCGATCAAGTAGGTGATCAAAAGCGCCTCGATATCTGGAACGCTGCACACAAACCACTCGCAGATGCCGTAACTGACTGGGAAAACAAAAACCTCGATGCCCGCTTTGCAGCGTGGAGGGCCACGGGCACAGCTACTGCAAAACCGATCTGGGTGCAGCCGGCATCGCAAAAGCTCGTTTCTGCAGGCGGCGCGACGACAACCCTCCTCCCGGATGGATCACACCGTATTTCGGGGACGAATCCGGCATCCGAGACGCTGACATTTACCATCACCACCCAGCTTAACAAGCTAGGCAGCGTGCGGATCGAAGCCCTCACCGATGATGGCCTTGTCCTCCGGGGACCCGGACGCGCCGGGAATGGCAACTTTGCACTTAGTAACATCCAGGTCAGAGTCGATACCCCGGCAGGTGGCTTCGGTGGCCTGAAAATCAAGAGTGCCAAAGCAGACTTTGAGCAAGCCGGACTCCCAGTAAATGCCGCATTTGACAGCGATCAAGTCAGCGGCTGGGCGATTGACCCACAGTTTGGCAAAGACCACACCGCGGTGTTCACCTTTGACCAGCCCGCAGCCATCCCACCGGGCTTCCCAGTCACGGTGACACTTACCTTCAACACGGACACGGGATGGGGCGGCCGCGGGTCACTCTTAGTGAGCAGGTTGATGCACCCCTTATTGGAACCGCAGTTCCAGAGTCCGATGCCGGCCTGATGGCGTGGTTCAAGACGACGGATCCCGAGTGGGTTGCGCTTCAGGCCAAAGTGGATGCCCATAATACCGAGAAACCAAAGCCAGCGACACAGACTGGGATGATTTGTTCCGAAGGTGTCACCGCGATCCGTAACCACACACAGGGTGGCGACTACCTAGAACAGACCCACTTCCTCCGCCGCGGTGACCCAAACAACAAGGCTGAAGTTGTAACACAGGGCTTCCTCACGGTTCTAGCACGCGCCGAGACGACCACCTGGAAGGCACAAACCGCTATCGGCGGACGCTCAAGTGGGCAGCGCAGCGCATTTGCAAAGTGGATGCTTGATTCCGAGCGCGGTGCCGGAGACCTTGCAGCGCGCGTTGCCGTCAACCGTGTCTGGCAGCGGCTGTTTGGACGTGGAATTGTCTCGACGCCAAGCGACTTTGGCACCACCGGCGATGCTCCAAGTAACGAAAAGCTGCTAAATGCCTTGGCAGCAGAGTTCAAGCAGGATGGATGGTCGGTCAAGCGACTTATCCGCCGCTTGGCTTTGACGCAGACGTATCAGCAGACCAGCCAAGTCGATGCCAAGAAACAAAAACTGGATCCTGACAACCGCTTGCTGTCACGCTTTACAGCACGGCCCATCGAGGCTGAGAACCTCCGCGACCAGATTCTCGCCGTCAGCGGTGAGCTCGATAGAGCGATGTTTGGTGCCGGGACCCTCGATGTCTCCATGAAGCGAAGGAGCATCTACTTCTTCATCAAGCGCAGCCGGCTGATCCCCTTCCTCCTTGCATTCGATGGCACAAATGCGCTTCAGAGCATCGGTGCACGGCAAACCACCACGGTTGCGCCGCAGGCGCTGGTCCTGATGAACAACCCACAAGTGGTTGCATGGTGTGCGGCATTCGCAAAGTCCGCGGAGACACCGGGAGATAACGCAAAGACGATTACTGCAATCTTTGAGCGTGCGCTTGGCCGCATCCCGACGAAGCTTGAGCAACAGGATGCCACCCGCTACCTACAAAGCGGCGGGAGCACCGCCGGGCTGTGTCAGATTGTCATTTCATTGAATGAGTTTGCGTACGTTCAATAAGCCAGCAATCAATGAAAATTCAGAAGCCTAATTCGCGAAATCGCCCGTAAACCAGCGGGCTTTGTAGACAATACTGCTCCCCGTCTTGATTTCACTATCAGGGTTGGAAAGAGTCACCTTCTGTCCCCAAAGGGAATGCACAAGCTGACCCGTGACCGGGTGGACATCGATGGATTTCACCTTTTCGATTTTGCCAAGCGTCGCGTGCTCTGTAAACTGCTCCTTGGTGCGGTCGAAAATGTAGACATGCTCTTTGTTCGAAATCAACAGCCCAGTTGACTTAGGCACCGCGCGAAGGTCATGTCCTCCAATGCCCGGAAGTTTATGCGTTTTGCTGAGCACCAGCTGCGTTTGCGCACGGTCATTGGAAGTTATCGTGTACGCGCGAAGCTCATCGTAGCCGAGGGCCCAGAGCGTTTTACGGTCGTCATCCCAGACCAGGCCATGCGCGGATGGAAGCGGTGTTCGAAAAACTGGAATCTCCGGTGTCGGCGCCTTGGGATCGAAGATAAGAAGCTCATCTCCGCCAATCGAACTGGCAGCCACAATCAAGCCACCAGACAACATTTCGGCAGTGTGGGCATTGCGAACCGTCGCCATCCAGGTCACTTTTCGACTGGCTATATCAACAAGGGCAACCCCGGAATTCGATGCCGAAATCAATACTTGTTTGCCATCGTTGACCGCTTTCGCATCATCGAGGTTGGCAAACCACTTAGTACGGCTCTCCGGAACGCCCGTTTCAGGGCTTGCTGTCCACGACCAAATCTTGCGCGCATTACCCTTTGCGAGGTCGCCAGCATCCAGGATGAAAATCTCTTTTCCACCCGCACAAACCAAATGCGTTGTGCGTTCTGCAGTTGTTCGCGATGGCTCTAACAGTCCACTTACAGCCAGGGTTGGCAGAACAGGTGACACAAAGAGTGCGAGTCTAAAGGCAAACAATGTGGATGTCAATGTCCATCGTGATCGTTTGAGAGGGTTCAAGTAGCAGACCTTCCAAAGTTACAAATTGTGAACTTTCCCTTTGGAATCAGCGAAATCCAAGAGGAATTCATCCACGGTTCACGCATTCTATGACATGAACCAACTCTTTCGATGTTTGGCTGCAGCCGCCGTGGCATCGGTTGCCATCGCAGTTCCTGCAAATGCCCAAACAGCCTCAGACTTCGCCATCAAGTCTGGCGACCGTGTCGTTTTCTATGGCGACAGTATCACCGACCAGCGGATGTACAGCCTGATGACCGAGCAGTACATCGTGACGCGCTTCCCGGGTTTAAATGTCCGCTTCGTCCACTCCGGCTGGGGCGGCGACCGCGTGTCGGGCGGCGGCGGTGGTCCTATTGACCTGCGCCTCGACCGTGATGTGACATCCTACAAGCCAAGTGTTGTCACGGTGATGCTTGGGATGAACGATGCGAGCTATCGTCCATTTGATGCGAACATCTTCAAGACGTACGCCGATGGCTACAAGCACCTCGTCAGCAAGCTGAAGACCGACAACCCTGGGGTTCGCCTCACGCTGATCAAGGCAAGCCCATTTGATGACATCACGCGGCCCGTCAGCTTCCCCGGTGGCTACAACGCCGTCCTGCTTCGCTACTCCGACTTTGTCGGCGAGCTGGCTGCGAGCGAAGGTGCATCCACCGCAGATCTAAATGGCCCAGTTGTTGACATGCTGCGCAGGGCGCAAGCAACGGATCCAACGAATGCAGCAAAGATTATCCCGGACCGCGTCCACCCGGATTGGGGCGGCCACCTAATCATGGCTGAGTGCCTGCTGAAGTCATGGGGTGCACCGGCGCTGGTGTCGGATGTCGCCATCGATGCATCAACGGGTAAGGCAAGCACCCGCAATGCCAAGGTCGGCGGCTTTACAAAGGCTGCTGGCGGTGTGATCCGCTGGAATGCAACCGAAGGCGCATTGCCATTTCCGCTGAGCTCGGTGGCTGGCAATGGAGATGATGCTCCGTACAACCTCGCAGTCGCGAGCAGTGATTTTGTGGATGCCCTAGATCAGGAGATGCTCAAGGTAGCGAATCTGACAAATGGTCGCTACCGGCTCACCATCGATGGCAAGACAGCGGGCGAGTTCACATCCGAACAGCTTGCGCAGGGCATCAACCTT
>CAIRTT010000394.1 GCA_903881535.1 uncultured Armatimonadota bacterium | reverse complement strand
GATTTCCGAATGCCTTTTCAGCAACACTTGGCAGACTTTGTCACACACCTGCCCTATGGAGAACCGATTAAAGCGCTTCCACCTGACACGGCTGCAGTTTTGGTCGAAGTAATTCAGGGTCGCGGTGGCGTACATGAAGTATCGACAGAGTGGCTGACGAACCTACGTTCTCTTTGCGATGCTACAGGTGCACTTCTTATCGTGGATGAAGTCTTTACGGGCTTTTGGCGTACAGGTGAAGTGTTTGCTCATAGGCATCATGGAGTAACACCAGACATCATCGCATGTGGGAAGATTCTCGGTGGTGGGATGCCAATCTCGGCGTGTATTGGCAGCGGGGATGCGATGTCAGGCTGGCCAGTTTCAACCGGTGAGTCTATACATACATCCACGTTTCTAGGTCATCCCGGTGGCTGTGCTGCGGCATCGGCGACATTGAAGGCTCTCTCAGACATGGATGCTGGGGCTACAGTGATACGCCTCGGAAAATACCTAAAAAGCCACTTGGATATTCTGGCGACAAAGCATACTGGCAAAATAACCGACATTCGCGGCAAGGGTCTGATGCTTGGCATCCAGATGGACGCTCCCGGTGCGGCGGTCACCCTCAGCGATGCCCTGTTACAGCGAGGAATCATCACCTTACCGGCGGGTAACGGGGATGTCCTTGAGCTTACACCTCCATTTGTTGTCCAGGACGCCCAACTCGACTTTGTCATAACGGCCATCGACCAGACTCTATCCGCATAAGCCCTGCTTCTGATATCGTAGGCATCATGCAAGGTTCACAAAATCCGGCGATAGACCAAGCGTCGATGCGGGCATTGACGCAAATGGCGGATGCCCATAAGGCATTGAAGTCTTTCCGATGCCAGCTGATGACGCGGGCGACGCTTGTTGATAAAGAAGAAGTGTCAACAGGAACAGTCGTCATTCAGCGCCCGGGAAGCATTGCGATCAAAACCGAATCCGACCGGGCAGTGACCATCGCTGTGAACCACGGGACTGAGCGGATGACACGAATGGCTGGAGCAATCCGGCGGATGCGCGGGGAGCCATCGGCAAAGGGTTTGAAGGCTGGACTGGATGCATCACGGGCATTTGTAACCCCCATCTTCCCATTGTTAATGACGACCCCTGATGCCGCAGGCAAAATCATTCCAGGCACATTGCTTCGCGCGGGTCAAGGTACACCAACATCGCTGGATGGTGTGCGCTGCGATGTTTATGCATTTGAAGCGCGCAGTCCGTACGGTATTGCAAAGTTTGTCTTGACCATCGGGCAGCGGGATCGGCTGCTACGAAAGCTGGACTTGTCAACGCCAGCGCCTGGCGGACAACTATCACTGAGTGAAACATACAGCAAACTCCGCATTGATGAACCAATCGCCGCAGCTGAGTTCAATGCTGCGCTTCAGGGAAAGTAGACATACCATGCGCTCAGACGAACGTATCTTGACAATGCTTGCAGCCGCTTTCCGGCGTCGCAAGGGCTACCACGTTGACATCACCTTTCAGTTCACCCAGCCAGGCGTCCCAGACTTTCAGGTAAGTGGACTATTGGATGTCGTTTTTCCCGGGAACCTACTGTTTACAACAGAATCGAAAGAAGGCTTGGTCACGGCAGCCACGACGGATACAAAGGGCTTTACCCGACTGAACTTCCCAAAGAGTGAAGCGATGGTCACACCAATGCGTCCATCTAGGTCACGGGTTTCGCGCTGCCTTGCTGCGACATCGATGTTCGACGATGGGCTGTCCGATATCCTCGCAGGGTTGATGCCGTATGGCGGTGATATCTCCCTGGTCCGGGATGCAGGACCGGCCGTCATTAATGAAATTCCGTGTATTGGCTATATTGTTGATGTCGGCAAGAAAACAGCAATCCCATCATCGGTGACTGTGTACATTGGAAAATCTGACCAACAGCTGTACCGCTTTATCTCTGATCACCCAACCGTGAGAGGTGCCCAGCGTACGGTTACCTTAAGTGCACCAAAAGTTATTCAAGCTCTGCCAAAGAACCTAAAAGTCACGGATAAGGGTATGCAGAAAATGACTGCGGAGCCAGAATTCGGCGGTACCGTTGTCATCGGCAAAATGGCACCTCCCCTAGTTGGAACAACCTTGTTGGGTAAGCCTTTCGATCTGGACACTCCCACACCGGCAAAAGCACGCATCGTTCACTTCTGGTCGATGAACGATAGCAACAGCTGTCTGCAGATTGTCGACATCAACCAAGCCATCACGCCCTTTTCAAAGGGAACAGTGCAAGTCATCTCTGTATGTCTGGATCACGTACAAAACCCTCAGCAGTTAAGGGCATTTTGGAAACGGACGGGAGCAACCTGGCAAACGATTGTGGATCCGCTTGGCCCAGACTCGGATGCGGCACGCACTTGGAGAACCGATACCCCCGGCGGCATCGTGATCCTAAGCCGCTCTGGTAAAGTCCAAAGCATTGGACAACGCTCGACGGACATCACGGATGCCGTAAACGCAGCTATGCGCATGCCATGATTTCCCAGCTCGTAATTCGTGGGTACCGCTCCGTCCGAAATGTACGCCTCAATCTTGGCCAGTTGAATGTGCTGACAGGCACCAATGGCTGCGGGAAGTCGAATTTGTACCGCTCTCTGATGCTGTTGCATGGGTCGGCAAATGGCCGTTTCTCCGAGATGATTGCCGAAGAAGGTGGGATGCCATCCGTTTTGTGGGCAGGTCAGTCCCGCGGAAACGGACCTGTTCAAATGGAAATATCGGTTTCCTTTGATAATGGGCTGAACTACAGCGTTGCGTGCGGACTCCCTGATAAGAACTCTGTTCCAGAAGTGTTTCGCCGCGACCCGCAGATCAAGCGGGAGCAGATTTCCATTAATAAGTCGGTGATGGTCGATCGCAGCATCAATGGAGTCAGTCTGCGTGCAAGCGATGGCGAGAAGGTTCACCTACCGATGTCACTGACGGCATCCGAGTCGGTGCTTGCTCAGATCGTAGATCCTGAACGCTTTCCAGCGATTACCAACACAAGGAATGCGTTTGCATCGTGGCGCTTTTATCACGGCTTCCGCACGGATGAAGCAAGCGACATCCGCCAGCCACAGATCTGTAGCTTTAGCCCAGTGCTATCGGCCAATGGAAAAAATGTCGCATCCGCAGTGCTGACGATTAGTGAAGTTGGTGATCGCGATGTGTTTGACCGCGCAGTTTACGATGCCCTTGGCGGGAGTCGGGTGGTTATAGAAGTCGATGCATCCAACCGGGCGCGCATCCAGCTTTTACAGAGGGGGCTTTCACGGCCACTTGAGGCATCCGAGCTCTCCGATGGCACCCTTCGCTACATTTGCCTCCTTGCAGCGCTGCTTTCTCCGCGTCCACCAAAACTGATTGGCTTAAACGAGCCTGAGACCAGTCTCCACCCGGATGTGCTTCCTGCTCTGGCACGCCTGATCGCAGATGTTGCCAAGCAGACACAGGTCTGGATGGTAACGCACGCATACCGCCTCGCCGAGGATGTTACATCTAGGTTTGGAACCCGACCTGTCGGCCTCGTCATGCGGAGCGGTGCAACTGAGACGCAAGAAGAAGCCGGGCTATATGGTGCCCGGCTGGATGGATTATCTGACGACGAGCCTGACGACGACTAGAAGCCGGTTCCGGATGATCCTTTGTACAAGATCACGGGAGGCTCAGGCAGTCCATTGACTTTCTGCTTTAAGCGTTCATCCCGAACTTTTGCTACAAACCCGGGAACAGCATGCGGAGGCGTCGCTGGAACACGGAAGACATCTGCAAACAAGTCCCAGAAGAGATCCATGTCATGTGACAGGTCAAAGACCATCACACCCTGCGTCGTTGCACAGGCGGCTTGGAGAACTTTACGCAAGTCGTTTTTATCGCGGCCCTTGAACTTATCGAGGGATATGCCTGCATAGACCAGGGACTGATCGTTTACCGCACGATTGGAAAACTGTCCCGCAGCCTCAACCGACTCACCCACCGAAATGCCCTGCTCAGCAGCATCACGCATGGACCCGATTGGGTAGTAACACCCAGTGATGATCAAGTCCACCAGATTCGCCCAGCCAGTGCGGCGGAAAGAATCGGTGTGGAAGCGAAGACCAACCTGG
>CAIRTT010000393.1 GCA_903881535.1 uncultured Armatimonadota bacterium | reverse complement strand
CGAATATACAAAGTTCTAAGTAACGGAGAGCTAATCCTAGGAGCCGTTTATGAGCCAAGTCCAACCTGACCCAACGCCGGGAGACACATCCTGGTTTACACATGACCGCTTTGGGATGTCTCTGCCGTTGTTTTCGCTTTGAAAGAAAAATAAGTAAGTTACGTTATTAGGTGTGACAGTAGGAGCCGTTTATGAGCCAAATCCAGCCTGACCCAACGCCGGGAGACACATCCTGGTTTACAAACGACCGCTTTGGGATGTTGTTTGGCTGTTTGTTTTGTCTGACGAAAAAGTAAAAAATAGTAAGTCGAGTAGGTAATTACGTAGGAGCAATCTATGAGCCAAATCCAGCCTGACCCAACGCCAGGAGACACATCCTGGTTTACACATGACCGCTTTGGGATGTTCATCCACTGGGGCATCTATTCCATGGGGGCGCGCCACGAGTGGCTCAAAACCCGTGAAGAAATGTCCGATGCGGCGTACGCACCCTACTTTGACTACTTCGATCCCGACCTCTACGACCCGGATGCCTGGGCGGAAGCGGCATCCGATGCCGGGATGAAGTACTTTGTGATCACGACCAAACACCACGATGGCTTTTGCCTCTGGGACTCGGCACTGACGGACTACAAAGCGACAAAGACACCCGCGAAGCGTGATTTGATCCGCCCGATGCTGGATGCATTCCGAAACCGCGGCATGCGTGCCGGCGTGTACCACTCACTCATCGATTGGCACCACCCGGACTTCACCATCGATCGCCACCATCCACAGCGCAACCACCCCGACCGAGAAGCATTAGATACTGGACGCGACATGTCCCGCTACCGGGAATATCTTCACGGACAGGTGCGCGAGCTGCTGACTGGCTACGGGGATGTTGACATTTTGTGGTGTGACTTCAGCTACCCGCCGGAAAAGGGCCGGGATGCGTGGGGAAGCGATGAGCTCTACAAACTAATCCGCTCGCTCCGTCCAGACATCATCATGAATGACCGTCTCGATCTGCCAGCTGGATGGGATATCAAAACGCCGGAGCAGTTCCAGCCCCGCCATGGCGTTGAAGTCAATGGTAAGCCCGTTGTATGGGAAGCCTGCCAGACATTCAGCGGGTCGTGGGGTTACCACCGGGATGAAGCCAGCTGGAAATCGACGGAGATGTTGGTCCAGATGCTGGTGGACACCGTCAGCATGGGGGGCAATCTCCTCCTAAATGTCGGACCTACGGGCCGTGGTGAGCTTGATGCACGCACGATGGAGCGTCTCCGCGGAATCGGAAAATGGATGCGGTACCACAAGAAAGCGATTTATGGATGTACGGAAGCACCGGCATCCTTTGGACCGCCTCCTAAAGATTGCCGCTACACGTGGAACCCGGTTACAAAGCGACTCTATGTGCATCTGTTTGCATGGCCCTTTGGACAGGTGTACCTCGATGGCATCGCGCCTGAGCGTGTTGCATACGCGCAGCTGCTAAACGATGCCAGTGAGGTGCTCCGCCAGGACATCGAGGCTTGGCAGCATGACTTTAGTGGTGAAAAGCGCGCGTACAACGGCACCGCACTCCGCCTGCCTGTCCTAAAGCCGGACACCTGCGTGCCGGTCATTGAAGTGATGCTGAAGGACTAAAATTCCTGTTCAACAAAACTAAAGAGGACTGATTACTTCGGTAACATTTGTGCTTTCGCTTTGAAGCGTGTTACTTCCACAGCGACATCAAAGTGGAAGTTATGTATTTTTGGATGTTCGTGGAGCTAATGCTGAAGGACTAAAATTCCTGTTCAACAAAACTAAAGAGTACTGATCACTTCGGTAACATTTGTGCTTTCGCTTTGAAGCGTGTTACTTCCACAGCGACATCAAAGTGGAAGTAACACAAAATCACGCATCAAAGAACGCCGGGAACCTTTGTTTCGTTTTCTGCGTTATGACAAATACAAGTTCGTGCGTGGCGGACAACATTTCTTGAAAGAAGACATCTCATGATGAAGACTGTTGGATTGATTACGATGATCGCTGGCTTTGCGGCCGTGATGGCAGTTGCTGCACCGGGTGGTGGTTTGAAGAAGGGTGAATCGGTTACCCCATTCCATCCTAAGCACCTTGCAGGCCCTCTTGCAGGTTCCACCGACTGCTTCCCATGCACCTTCCAGAACCGCCCACAGGTTCAGGTCTGGGTAAATGGCGACTCGCTCACCAATGTCGCCGGCATTGCTGGCACGCTTAGCTCCGCGATGAAGACCTACAAGGCAAAGGAATTCAAGGGACTGGTTGTCTTCCTGACAACACCTAAGAATGCAAAAGCAATCGAGGCTGCAGTTGCGGAAGCCGCAAAGAAGCCTGAGCTCGCCGGTGTCGGCATGGCCGTTCTCGATGTAAAAGACGATGCAGTGTCTGCATACAAAGTGAACACAGCGGCATCCACGAAGAATGTTGTCTATGTCTACAAAAACTGGAAGGTTGCTGAGTCATTTGTAAACCTCGGCGGTGATGCCGCTGGACAGAAGACATTGGCTGGAGCAATCGCTTCCGTCACCAAGTAACGGGTTTCACACCCATCCAAAGCCAGCCGAGTGGGATACCGCTTGGCTGGCTTTTTACATATTTGGAGAGAGACATCAATGGACTTACTTAGACCCAGCGTGTGCGTAATCGCAGCAAGTATTGCATTCACCTACATCGCTGGTAGTGTAGCCGCGCAGAATCCCGCACCGGTGAAGCCTTCTCAACGAACGGCGTTACCAAAGTTCATCACGACGCAGAAAACCATGGTTGAACCTTCCACCCTGCGCCGCGGCGCATCCGGAAAACTGGTCATCACCCTAGCCGTCGAAGACACATTTCATATCTACGACCCAAATCCCGGAGACCCGTTTCTAACAGCAACAAAAGTAACACCCGTTAAGGTTCCTGGAGTGGTTTTTGGTAAGCCTATCTGGCCGCTACCCATTACAGTCAAGGGCGCAAAAGTCCACGAGGGAACCGTCGTCGTGACCATCCCCTTCACGATCAAGCCATCCGCAAAGCCCGGCAAATCTACCTTTGGAGCAACATTCTATGCCCAGGGCTGCAATGCAACCACCTGCTATCCACCCGCAACCTTCACCGTAACTGTGCCAGTTTCCATTAAGGATTGACATCCAAGCACTATCGTAAATGCCCGCAAAGCCAATACAATAGTTTATGAACGAACAAACCCCTGAAACGGATGAGGTTTCTCTCGACCGTTACATCCTCGAGCCAAATGATGAAATCGTTGATGCGCTGATCAACCACTGGTCGTGGATTTTTGAGGATGACATCTCGATCGTTATGATGTCCCGGCTTGGGGACTTCTTTCTTGAGGATGACAATGGCATCATTTATTGGCTCAACACGGGAACGGGTGAGCTAGATCGGATTGCGGCAAGCGATGCTGAATTCCAGCAGCTGCTGCAAACGGAATCCTTTGATGACTGGTTCCTGACAGACCTCGTGGATGAGTGTCATGCTGCCGGGTTGGTTCCCGGGGATGGCGAAGTCCTGTCCTACAAAATCCTTCCAATCTTTGAAGAAGGTGAGTACACGGTCGAAAACATGCACGTTATTTCGGCCGAAGCACACCTCGAATATTCCGGGGTTACCGTGCTTGAGCTCGTAGAAGAAGAAGATGATGCCAATCAGGAGTAACCTCTCCTGACGCACCGTCGACAAATCGCCCTCCTTGGTTCAATGAAGGAGGGCGTTTGTAATTGCGTGGTCTGCAGGTGTGGCGATAGGCTTGACTCAATCCTGCCGCCTGTCGACTGTGCTGTTACCCGGAGCCAACATGAAACGCAACGCCGCGTTACGAGATGGATTCATTGGAGTTATCGCGACCTGTATCGCGATGGCTACGTCTGCACGTGCAGACGTAAATGAGGTTGCGGCAATCAATGCCGCTATGCTGACGCGTGTACCGGCGCACTTTACGCGTGATGTACTGCCACTTCTCACGAAAGTCGGATGTAACCAAGGCGCATGCCACGGTCAGCAAGGGGGCAAAGCCGGCTTTAAGCTATCTTTACGCGCTTGGGATGCCTTGTATGACCACGAGCAAATCGTAAAAGATGCCACCGGTAAGCGGATTGCTGGCAGCATACCTAGCGAGACCATCCTCCTTAAGAAGGCAACTGGACAGCTCAAGCATGGCGGCGGCAAGGTCATTGACCCCGCATCCGATGCCTATAAAACCATCGAACAATGGCTGAAACTTGGTGCCCCCGCAGGTGGTACGCAAACGGCCGAAATCACAAAGCTGGATGTCACACCAAGCGCGTTTGGGCCCCAAGCAGTTGGTATACAGATTCCCCTGACGGTCACTGCGACGTACGCGGATGGCTACACCCGGGATGTGACAGCTACGGCGCGCTTTCAAGCGATGAACGAAGCGGTTGCTGCCGTTGACGCCGATGGAAATGTCAGTACCCATGGTCCAGGGGATGGCACAATTTTGGTGTCTTACAGCGGTGAAGTCACCACAGTACGTGTCACCGTCCCGTATGCAAAGGCTACTACGCAAGCCGCTGGCAAAGCAAATGTGAGCGGGAATCCCATCGATGTCGCTGTATCCCAAAAGCTAAATGCCCTTGGGCTTGTTGCTAGTCCACGTTCATCCGATGATGACTTCCTCCGCCGCATCTTCCTCGACACACTCGCTCTGCTGCCAACTGTGGCAGAAACCAAGGGCTTTCTCGCTGACACGACGGCGGATAAACGCACAAAGCTGATCGACCAGCTGCTCGCAAGGCGTGAGCACGCACAATACCGCGCTCTCCGTATGGCGGATCTCCTCCGCGTAAATGGCCAGTTCCTCAGTGAGGAAGGTGCGGACACCTATTCGCGCTGGCTAGAGGAACAGGCGGCAAGCAATGTCCCTTATGACAAAGTCGTCCGTGATCTGCTGACAAGTAAAGGGTCAACCTACCGGACCGGCCCCGCCAACTTCTACCGCGTCGCAAACACCCCGCCAGACCTTGCTGAAACAACGGCACAGGCATTCCTTGGAACACGTATCGGCTGTGCCAAATGCCATAACCATCCATTTGAGCGCTGGAAACAAACCGACTACTACAGCTTTGCGGCGTTCTTCGCGCGGTTCCAACATAAATACGGTCCAGAGTTTGGCGAAGTCTCCGTGATGGTTCGACAGAGCGGGGAAGTTACGCATCCAAAGACCGGTAAGCCGATGCCCTTGCGGACACTTGGTGGTGTGGATCTCACCATTCCTGATGACCAAGACCGCCGCGCTGTGCTCGCCGAGTGGCTTACCAGTCCATCCAATCGCCTCTTCGCGGAAGTGGCTGTAAACCGCATCTGGGCTGAGTACTTTGGAGTGGGAATTGTGGATTCCACCGATGACTTCCGCGTTTCCAACCCACCAAGCAATCCAGCACTCCTCACCGTGCTGACGGATGCTTTTATTAAATCGGGCTTTGATGTTCGTGCAGTGGAACGCTTGATACTGACATCGGAGACCTACCAGCTCAGTAGCATCATCCTTCCGGGGAACCGCAAGGATACGCGCTATTTCGCTCGCGCTTACCCGCGCCGCTTGCCGGCGGAAGCGATGATCGATGCCATCGGCGTTGCAACCGGACGTCCCGAGCGTTTCTACCCGTATCCGGCAGAGTTCCGGTCGACGATGATCCGCGATAGCCGTATCCAGAACTACTTCCTCGAGACCTTTGGCCGTCCAAAACGTGAGGTTGCCTGTACCTGTGAGCGCTCGGATGCACCAAATCTTTCCCAGGCGCTCCACCTCATCAACAGCGGGTTTGTCCATTACAAAGTCACTGAGTGGAATGGCAAGGTCATGCAACTCATGGAGCAAGCCAAAAAGCTTCCAGAGTATGCACAGGACTCGCAGATTATTGAAGAGCTGTATCTTGGTACGCTCTGTCGTTATCCGACGGCAAGTGAGCAAAGTCGGATGCTAGCGTATATCCGAGAGCAGAAAGACCGTAAAGTGGCCCTTGAGGACTGCCTCTGGGGATTGCTCAATGCCGAAGAATTTGTGTTCAACAAGTAGCGGTGAACCGATCGTTGTAAGGAAGGGGTGGGCTGATGTCATACGCATGTTCAGGAAAAGTTAGCCGCAGGGATGCGGTGAAAGTTGGCACGCTCGGAATTCTCGGGATGCACCTTTCGCTCTCGGATGTGCTTGCACTTGAAGCACAGGCTGCAACAACCCATCAGGGAAATGTCGCCAAAGCAAAATCGGTCATCCTAATCTGGCTGGATGGCGGTCCGAGCCAGTACGACACATTCGATCCAAAGCCAAATGCACCAAGTGGGGTCAAGAGCACCTTCGGCTCGATCCCAACCAATGTTACAGGCACGCACATTTGCGAACTCATGCCCGAGACCGCAAAGCAGCTGCACCGAAGCACCATCGTCCGCACCGTTGCACACGCCGAAGGCGCACATGAGCGTGCCTGTCATTTGCTGCTCACCGGGTGGACGCCAAATCCTGCGATGGTCTATCCAAGCATCGGGTCTGTGATTGGCAAAGAGCTTGGACCTGTTGGTCCGATGCCGCCTTACATCACGGTTGTCAATGG
>CAIRTT010000392.1 GCA_903881535.1 uncultured Armatimonadota bacterium | reverse complement strand
TTTTTTGTTATTCGTTACTTTTACGCAATGTGTTGAACGTATGCTTCATCCAAAACTGAGGAGAGAAACCAGCTTTCCATGCGACGCCAGTCCCAATCTAACTAGAAACCCCAACCCCAATACATGCCTCCGGTACAATCTGCAAAACGCTGTTGGAGTGCAATGATGCCGGTTCCAGCCAAACTCACACGAACTGTTCTCGCCGCCATCCTTTCGCTATGGCCACTTACATCCACGCTGGCATCCCCAGCCCATAAAGCAGCGCTCATCGACCGCTACGGACGCCTCCTGCCAAAAGCAAGCGCATCCTGCATCACCTGCCACACATCCGACCCAGGCATTAACATGCCGACACGCCTTGCCGACATTCCACACAATGCCTTCGGCGCCCGCCTCGCTGCGCTCGGCTCCAGTGACATCGAAACTCGCCTCGCGAAAATCGCCAAAGAAGACACCGACCGCGATGGCACATCCAATGAGCTCGAGCTCCTCGCGGGAACAAGCCCTGCTAACGCATCCGAGCGACCAACCCGCGTTCAGCTCACGGATGCCAACCTTAAACAGCTCTCACTCTCCTTCCGGACCAGCGACTATGCCTTCCGGCCATTCAAATCCGTCCCGCGCACGCTAGCATCAAAGACATCCATCAACTCCCTGCTAACCCGCTACCAAACCGAACGCGACATCACGGCAAACAGCGTAGCACCCAAGGAAATGCTGCTGCGCCGCGCAACAATGGACCTCACGGGGCTCCCGCCAACCCCTGCTGAGCGTTCGGCTTTTCTTAGCGACACCCGCCCGGATGCCTACAAACGCCTCGTCGACCGCCTCCTCACAAGTCCCGCATACGGTGAGCGCTGGGGACGCCACTTTATGGACATCTGGCGCTACTCCGACTGGGCCGGATGGAATGATGGTGGCCAGGTCCGCGACTCGCAGCCGCATATCTGGCGGTGGCGTGACTGGATTGTCGAATCGCTCAATGGCAATATGCCGTATGACCGGATGGTTACGCTGATGCTGGCCGCGGATGAAGTCACACCAACCGACCAGAATGCCCTCCGCGCAACCGGGTTTCTTGTACGTAACTACAAGCTCCTGAGCCGCGAGGCGTGGATGGAAGACACCGTCAACCATACATCCAAGGCGTTTCTCGGCATCACAATGCACTGCGCGAAGTGCCATTCGCACATGTATGACCCCATCCAGCAGACGGATTACTACCGCTTCCGCGCCATTTTTGAGAACTACAACGTCCGAACCGAGCGGATCCCGGGTGAACCTGACACCGCAAAGACCGCCCTCGTCCGCGCCTATGATGCCGATATGACAGCGGCGACCTACTTGTTCCCGCGTGGGGATGATCGTAATCCCGACAAAACCCGCGCGTTTGCGCCCGGTCTTCCCGCGTTCCTGGGTGGCGAAATCGGCGTCAAGCCCGTCACTCTGCCTGTGGTCGCAGTACACCCAGAGCTGGCATCGTTTGTCATCGATGAAACCCGGGCAGGTCTCCAAAAGAAGCTCGCCGCCGCACAGCTGGCCGATAAAATTGACCCACGGGCGCAGCTGGTCTTTGTTCAGGCACAGGTCGATCTCCAGATTTTTGATGCCCAACGGGCTGTCGAGACGATTGAGCTGACCGGGGACAAAGCAAGCCCATCATGGGTCGCAGCGGCAAAGGGAGTCGTTCGCCTCGAGCGTTATAAGCGCTTCACGGATGTGCGGATTGCTTTGTTTGATGCCCGAAAACGCCTCATCGATGCGGCTGACAAAGACAAGCCGGCGGCATTGGCCACGGTGACACAGCTCGAAAAGGATGCTGCGGCGGCAGAGGCGAAGTCCACAACCGACCCAGACACAGCCTATACAAAGCGTATTCAGACATTACCGAAAGAGTCCACGGGAAAGCGCACCGCATTTGCAGCATGGCTGACGGATAAACGTAACCCCCTCACGGCGCGCGTCATTGTCAATCATGTCTGGATGCGACATTTTGGAACGGCTCTCGCCCCAAGTGTGGCAGACTTTGGTCACAACAGCCAAGCCGTGGAGCACGGAAGGCTGCTTGATTATCTCGCCCGCAGCTTTATGGATAGCGGCTGGGATATGAAGCGGCTGCACCGGGAAATCATGCTTTCAGCAGCCTATCAGCGGGACTCACGCCCAGCCGCGAAAATGCTTGTGCGCGATCCGGACAATGTCAGTTACTGGCGGTTTGCGCCCCGGCGGCTTGAGGCGGAGGGCGTCCGGGATGCCATCCTTGCAGTGAGTGGCCAGCTGGACAGGACACAGGGCGGGGCTGAAATCGACCAAAATCTGGCTCTCGAGACAAAGCGGCGCAGCATTTACCTCCGCAGCGCACCCGAAAAAGAAGCCGAGTTCATTAAGGTCTTTGATGGCCCATCGGTGACCGAGTGCTACGAACGCAAACAAAGCATCCTCCCGCAGCAAGCCCTTGCCCTCGCAAATTCAAAGCTTGCCCTGCGCGAAGCCCGAACACTTGCGGCATCGATTTACGCTAAGCTTCCTGACAAAACACATGTCTTTACGGCTATCCGGGATGCATTTATCGCAACGCTCACCCGTGAACCAACCCCAAGTGAGATTGTCGAGTGCTTGGGCTTTATGGCATCCGAGCAACCAGTGGCTGGAGCCACACCGGGTGCATCACCGACGCTTCTGCGACGCCTTGAAAACCTCGTAGCAGTCCTCATCAATCACCACGAATTTGTAACGATTCGCTAACTTGGCAGGAAGAAATCAATGATGCAACCGAAATCCACACATCAAACCAGCGCCTGTCAGGGTGTTTCAAGGCGTTCGTTCCTGACCGATACCGGGATGGGATTTACCGGCCTTGCCCTCAGCGCGATGCTGGCGAAGACTAGCCTTGGCGCACCGCCCGCCGGGTGGCAGAGCAAGATCGACCGCGGTCGCTCGGCTGCAAAGCCCAAAGCAAAAACCGTCATCTGGATCTTTCTCTGCGGAGGCGTCTCGCACCTCGAGAGCTTTGATGTCAAACCTGAGCTGAATAAGTACGCCGGCAAGTCCATCGGTGAAACTCCTTATGCAGATGTTCTAGATCCCAAGAAAGTGGGAGCCAAAATCCAGTCTGGGAACCCAAATCATGGAAACCGCAAGGTCATCATGCCGCTGCAAACCGGTTTTCAACGCTACGGGAAATGCGGCCTCGAGGTTGGCGACTGGTTTAAGGAAATTGGGACCTGCGCGGATGACCTGGCCGTTGTCCGCAGCCTCTGGACGGTTGACAATGACCACGGCGCGCAGCTGACATTTCAAACTGGCCGGCATGTGCGCGAAGGCGCCCATCCAACCATCGGGAGCTGGGCTTCCTACGGACTTGGGACGCTGAATGAAAACCTCCCGGAATTTGTCGTTTTAGGAACACCAACAGGCGACTGCTGCGGCGGTGCCTGGACACATGGCGCCAGCTACCTCGGACCTGAATTCGCAGGAGTCCGCCTCTCGACCGACCCGAAAAAGCCATTGCCGTATCTCGCTCCCGCGGACTCGATGACCGCCGATGAGCAAAAGGAAAACTTTAGCCTCCTTGGTCGCCTCAACCGCATCAGCGGGATTGACT
>CAIRTT010000391.1 GCA_903881535.1 uncultured Armatimonadota bacterium | reverse complement strand
AGTTGTGGCCCGAAGGAGAGTCCAAAATGGCAGGTTTAGCGTTTATCGGTGTGGCACATATTCATACCCGCGGCTTTATGTCGCGCGTTGCGGAGCATCCAGATGTGACGGTTGTCTCGATGTTTGATGAAGACGCACACTATACGGAGAAGGCACTCGAGTGGGCTCCCGGAGCTGTCGTTGCAGCATCGGTGGATGCGGCCCTTGCGGTCCCCGGCGTGGATGCCATCGTTGTCTGTACGCAGACGCTTAAACATAAAGATGTCATTGCCCAGGTCGTGGCCACCGGAAAGCCGATTTTTATCGAGAAGCCAATCGGGTTTGCTGCTGAGGATGCCCTTGAAATCGCCGACTTGGTAGCCACAGCTGGAAATGTCTTTCAGACCGGTTACTTCATGCGCGGTATTGGTGAGCTTCGCAAAATCAAGTCGCTGGTGGATGCGGGTGCATTTGGTCAAATCACCCGTGTGCGTGCGAGCAACTGCCACCGCGGAGCATTGGGTGGTTGGTTTGATGGCGATATGCGCTGGATGGCGGATCCCAAGCAAAGTGGCGTCGGAGGCTTTGGTGACCTCGGTACACATATGCTGGACATTTTGATTTGGATGTTTGGGGATGTGGAGCGTGTCACGGGGCGTATTGGGCTGGGAACCGCCCGTTATGAGGGCTGTGATGAAACGGGGGAAGCCATTCTCGTCTTTAAGAACGGCGTTGTTGCGACGCTTGCCGCCGGCTGGGATGACATCACCGATCCGCAGACATACATGGTCTCTGGAACACAGCTCCACGCATCAGTTGTGCAAGGCAAGCTTCGTTTGACAACCCTCGATGGCCCTTATGAAGGCGAGCTTCAAGAAGAGTGCGAGAGTGCCTCTGCGGGCTTTGATGCATTCTTGGCAGTTTGCACGGGTGGGGATGCAGACCTCGTAGATGTTCGTGAAGCTGCGTATCGTAATGAGGTCATGCAAGCGGTCTATCAAAGTGCCGCCAATAGTACGTGGATTTTGTTATAGTTCGCAACTAGTAACATAACGGAGCCCGGTTGCTGAATAAGTAATCGGGCCTTGGTGCGTTAAGCGGATTAGTTTTCTCTGCAGTTTGGCAATATAAATTCTTGATTGTCTGTAAATAGGGTGTCTGAAATGGGTAAATGCCTCCTTATTTGACATACTTGACACACCAAAATGACTTCTATTGGAACACATTGGCATGAAAATTGTAATAGCAATAGCAAAAACCTAGTATATTTACCCTGAAAATATAAAAACAGTGCTCTAAACTCAGTTCGTAAGCCGACGAAAGCCAGATACTTGGCCTTCGCCGAGCTTTGGATACTGAAACCGAATGAGCATTTTGAACACCATCGACCGTACCGTTGCACGCACTCAGCGTGTCAGCGCCGGTACGCGTCTTGATGGCTTCAAGAGCATTGGGATCGACACTGCAGATATTGACCTGGCTGAGCGTAGCGCCAGTTCCCTTCCTCGCTGGAACCTTAATGCCTTTGATGTACCTTGTGTCAAGGTCGGAGATGTCAGTTTTAGTGCGGTTACGATGCAGGAATCTGTTTCCTTGATCAGCTTGTTAGTCCAGAAGGGCAATGCCCCTCACCATATAGTTACTGGCAATTTAGACCACCTTTATCGCCTAGAACATGATGAGGAATTCAAGGCTGTCTATCGATCCGCATCGCTGGTTCTCCCGGATGGTATGCCTGTCGTTTGGCTGTCACGTTTATTCAGGAAAACTGGTGAACCGGTGCTTCCTGAGCGTGTTGCGGGCAGTGATTTGCTTTTTGAGCTCGCAAAGAACTCATGTATCTCAGGAATCCGCTTGTTCTTGTTAGGTGGTGCAGCCGGAGCTGCGGATGGCACGCGTGAAGTGCTAGAAGCGCGCTACCCAGGATGTGTGATCTGTGGCACTTACTGTCCACCACGGGATGTCTTTGACACTCAGGAAGAACAAGCTCGTATTAGGAAGATTGTGCGGGCGGCGCACCCGGATGTACTCCTGGTTGCATTTGGTGCACCTAAACAAGAGAAGTGGATTCTTCGTAATAAAGCCCTGCTTGGGGTGCCAGTATTGCTAGGCGTTGGTGGCTCATTTGAAATGGCCAGTGGCAAAGTCACGCGGGCTCCCAAGATCGTTCAACAGATTGGTCTGGAGTGGGCATTCCGGATGCTCCAAGATCCTTCAAGGCTGTGGCAACGATACATCGGCAATGATCTGCCATTTTTGTTCAGATTACTTGTTCGAACGATGCAAGAACAACGGGCCAGCGCGAATCGATCAGCGCGCCGAGGGGACCGATAATGAATTACGCTACTTTATCGCCGGTGATTGGACGCGCTCCTGATGTTCCATCGTCTATCAGGATGTCTCCAGCGGGTGAGTTCCTTTACGTTGCGCTTTGCAATGAAGCCAAGCAACCGCATTTTCTGGAGGTCGCCGGAACCCTGTATTTCTTCCTACAGGATGGACTCGACTACTCCGGTATTGTCGACGCAATTTCAGCAGTTCTAAACCGCCTATCCACAGACTCAGCTCTGTACGGCTATCCCGTTGAAACGCTGATCCAACCTGAGTGGATTTCACATTTTGTGACGAATCACCTTGAAGTTGCTTTGCCTCATCAAGATGCGTCAACCAATGTCCGGAGGCATATTCAAGAGTAGGTCGTCCACACTATGTCTTACTCGGTTTCCGGCGAGCTCCTGCATGCTGCAGGGCAACCAAACAAGAGGAAAATAATAACAATGAAAATGATGATTAAGGGAGCTGTTGCACTCGCAGCAATCGTGTCGGTTGCATCTGCTGCCTCCGCACAGATTACTCTCTTCAACAACGTTGTTCACAGCTACGGAACAGTCACCACCAGCGGTGGACAGGTAACTGGCCTTGGAACCTTCGAAGCCTATAGCCTTTACCCAGTGGGAATCGGTGGAAACTACCTGACTTCCATCGACTTCAACACGAACACCTTCTCGGTTACCGACATGGTTCCTTATGGCACCGGTGT
>CAIRTT010000390.1 GCA_903881535.1 uncultured Armatimonadota bacterium | reverse complement strand
GGGGGAATGCACTTTACCGCCATGCTGATGAATTTGAAGAAAGAACCAGCCATCTCAGATCAGACGGTTGTGGCCGATCATATGGTTGTGGCCGTAGAAGTGCAACTGGCAGATTCGTGTTGTTCAGCAGTCCCGGCACTAGCCTCAGAGTACCGCCATAATTTGGAGAATGTTGTAACGCAGCTCTTTCCGGGCGCTACCTTCCGAGAGAAGATCGGCATCAGGGTGCCTCAACAGAACTCGTTCAACGACTGCTGCTTTCACACGGCACTGTTTCAGGTGATGACAATGTGTCCCCAAGGTACATCCATCTCCTGACCTGTGGCAGAGGGATGCTGCCCGATTACGGTGCTATGTACTGTTCCTGGTCTATCGTGAAATGCAAGGCAAGGGGTCCACGTTAAAAGATCTGGGGAAAGCCTTTGAGGAGTGGAGCGCAGGGAGGGGCACACAATCTGCCAAGGGAAGGCTGGATACGGGTGCGGACGGTCAAGCAGCTGCTGAGCAGGGCGTGTCCAAGGCGCAAAACACAGGCGGGGGCGTGACGGGGAACGACACGGCTCATGCGACCCGCGACAACACCCGGGCTAACGTGGAGGCGATAAGCGAGTCGGGCGACCGGTGCGTCGGCTGCGGACCTGACGCTGCCCCGTCGGCTCTAGCTGCCGCGCCTCGGGCCGTCGCGGATGGAGAAGGGGGCATCCTCGGGCCGTCGTCACCAGGAGGAACTTCTAAAGTATTCAACCCCCTGGCCCAGTTCTCTCCCAATTCTGCACAGTTTGCTAAGGATTATTGCAATGGAAAGTTCGAAGCAATTGATGAGGCTCAAGAGGCCACTGAGACTCTGTGTGGGCTTTCAGAGCCGCGACCTGTCAAGCGACAGCTGGATACGGACGGCCAAGCTGCTGAGCAGGGTCTGCCCAAGGCGCAAGTGCCAGCCGGGGGCGTGACTGGGAACGACAAGGCTCCTACTGCGGTCAGCACCCGCGGCAGCAACGCCGGGGCTATCGTGGAGGCCGACACCGCACTCAGGTCAGCAGACATGGATCGTTGCCGTCTAGCCGTAGTGCACACGCGTTACTGGGAGGCCTACCGGGATAGCCTGAAACAGGTCGAGTTCCGGTCACCGCGCCAGACCATCCCCTTTGTCTCCGGCATGATTCTCCTCTTGTCTTTGAATGCTACCGAGAGGAGAAAAGGGAGGAACGAGTTGCTCATGGCGGTTGTGCTCAGCATCGATGTGCTGAGCTGCAAGGAAGCGTATGCCCGCTTTCCTGTCGAGGCCAGCGCGTGCAACTTGGAAGCCCTCTGCGAGAGATGGCGAGGCAACAACGCGGTGCAGTGCCTGGTGTTGGACAAGAGTAGCCTGAGGGTCGCCCGCGAGGTTCGCAACCTCTCGGCTGGGAATCTTGGGGTTCTGAGGCAGATCAACGACAGGTCGGGCACGGCCCGCTTCTGCTGTAGCGCGGACCTAGGAAAGACTGCAGTTGCCCGCTTAAGCACAGGGGAGACGGTGTATTGCACGTTCAAAGAGTCTTGGCCTAAGTCCACTGATACCAGGCGCGCCCCAAGCAGGAACGGCGCCGGCGGGAGGGGGCAAAGCTGCGTGGGGGAGCAACAACGCCGCTTTGGGAGCCAGCCAAAGGGGGGAACGCGAAGGTGCCACCTGCCTTGCGACTCTACTGCGGTCGAGAGCCCTCATGCTGCTGCCGCTGGCATTGCAACAGCAACAGTGACAATGGAATTGTTAGATGAGTTGGTTAGATGTGTTTCATCAACTATGCCTGTAAACACCGGGGTCGAACGGGAGTTGGCTTTGAGTTATCGAGTGCTGCACAGCGCGCAGAGCGACAGGCCAAGTTTCACTTCACGAAAGGATGTTGATTCTCTCCGGTCTGAACGTAGTGAGCAGCGTATCAGGGCGAAATCAGACGAGATATTTCGCACACACCTGTTGGAGGGCATAGTCCAGTTCGTCACCAACTCGCTTCGAGCGGCTGATCTAGCGTGCTCTTTGTCATCTTTCAAGGATATGAAGACTTTATCTGCCATGGCCCAGCTGGTTCAGTGGATACAGACGCTTTTCCTTCCCCTGTTTCGCGATCGGCTCCCCGCCAGCATGCGTTCCTATTTCCTCGACGCAGAGTTCCAAGTCACTGTCAATCGAAACTTGCGCCCCAGCGATAAGGACAGACAGCGGCAGAGGATCCCTGCATCACTGGGCGCAGCTGCGGCCGCGCCGTCGATGCTCAACGCTGCCCGACACCAGAAATCATGCTCACCGCCGTCGATGCTCACCGCTGCCCGACACCAGAAATCAGGGCAGCCAGCTCGAGTTTCGGACTTTAGTGCGTTCCAGCATATGCGCAATCGGTGTGAAAAATGTGCCACGGAGTGCAAAGCTCAGCGCATGCGCCTCGTCTGCAACTGCGGTGCAATCTGCTGCAAGCCATGCTATGGTTTGAAAAGTACAGATGGAAACGCCAACTCGTATCAGTGCGACGAGTGCCGGGAGGAGCGCAAGGGAACAACGGCTGCGGTGCGTCCACGCCAAGTCC
>CAIRTT010000389.1 GCA_903881535.1 uncultured Armatimonadota bacterium | reverse complement strand
CTTACCAGTGGGTAAAGTTCGCCTATGGTCGGCTTGCCGCTGGAATCGTGAGCGTGCTGTATTGGATTACGAATCCCATTTGGCTTGGTGGGTCACTTGCGTTCATCGCATTTGAAGCATTTAGCACATACGTCTTTGAGATTCCACAGGGATCTATCGGTGACTGGGCTTTCAAAATTATTTTTGTTTGGGTCGCTATCTTGCTCGCTGTTGTGAGTTTGAAGACTGGCAAAATTTTCGTCAACATTGGCGCGTGGGCCAAACTTATTGTGCTGGCACTCTTAGTGCTAACAACTGTTGCATACGGAATTAAGAACGGTTTCCAGCCATTGTCCGTAGGCGAATTAGCTCCTTCGGTGCAAGGGTTCCTTGCAGTGGCTCCAATCTTGCTTTTTGCCTTCGTCGGCTTTGAAGCCCCCAATGCTGCTTCAGAAGAAATGATGGACCCAGCAGGAGATACAGCCCCATCAATTCGCCGTGGCAGTTTAATTTCAATGGTTGCCTATCTACTACCCGTGCTAGCAATTCTTCTGGTCATCCCGGCTGATCAAGTCAGCGGCGTTGACAGTTTTATGGGAGCTGTTGCCACTGTCTTTTCTATCTACGGCACGGCAGGGGCAACATTGCTCAAGGTCACTGCTGTCCTGCTGGTTTACGCCCTTGTTAACCAAGGTAGTTCGTGGATGATTGCCACAGACCGAATCCAAGCGATGGCGGCAGCCGATGGCACATTCTTCTCCGGTTATTTCGGAGAATTCAATGAAAAATTAGGCACTCCATTACGAGTTAATATTTTGTCCGGAGTCATGTCCACAGTCTTTATTGCGGCGACAATGACTTTGGTTAATGGAGATGCAGCAGCCGTTTTCGGTGTTGTGTTGACTTGCGCAATTACTACGTTGCTCGTGTCATACATCATTATCGTTCCAGCGTTAATGAAACTGAAGCGCATCTACCAAGATGTCCCACGCAGTTACACCGTTCCTGGCGGAAGCGTGGGTTTCCACCTCCTTGGACTTCTTGTCACTGGATACATTGTGATTGGCAGTGTTGCTTCGCTCTTTCCAGGAGTGCTAGAAGGATACTTCGGAATCGAATACTCCTTTGAAGACATTTGGGGCGTGACTCAAATCGGCTTTGAGATCTTCACGCTTGGCACGTTAGGCGTAGTTATCATCATTGGAATTCTTGGCTATGCGTTTGCGGGTCAAGTGCGTGCTGGTGAAGTTACTGATTCGTCAAACGACTGAGTTGATCACGGGAACGAGTACCGCGATACCGAGAATGACCATTACGATGCCACCAATGGTGCGCAATCTAACAAGTCGATTTCGTGAGGTCGCAAACCAATCGCGGCTCGTTCCCACAACAACTCCCCAGGTTCCGTCAAGAAGTACGGACAGTCCAGAGAATAAGAATCCAAACATCAATAGCTGAAAGGTCACTGAACCAGCGTGGGCATCGACGAACTGCGGGAAAATCGCCGAGAAGAAAACTAAAGCTTTGGGATTAAGCACCCCGACCATAAAGCCCTGCTGAATGATTCGAAAACTCGAAGGTTTGCTCTCTTCGAGTTTGACCATGTCATCAGCATGTTCCTGCCGATGTTTCAGCGCGTCATACCCCAAATAAATCAGATACAACCCACCGGCTGTTTGTACAGCTAGCAATAAGGTGTGCGAATGCTGGAGAAGCGGCCCCAGACCCAACGCGATAAAAGTAGACAGCGTAGACATCCCCAAGGAATTACCAAGGACAGTGAGCATGGCAGTCACACGTCCCCATGCCACAGCTCGCGCCACAACG
>CAIRTT010000388.1 GCA_903881535.1 uncultured Armatimonadota bacterium | reverse complement strand
GGCACTCCCGCTGATTTTGGGAGGGATCCAGCCAAAGGTTGTCCCAGACTTCGGCCTCGATGTTGTAGTAGCCAGACCGTTTACCCGGGCATCCCCGCGACGGGTTAGCGGATAGGTGTGCACAGAATCAAGCCACTCCAGCCATGCGCCACGGACGTGGGTTGTGTATTCCTTGTCGGCATCGGATGCACTTGGATACCGCCCGCTCAATCCGGTTTTCTTCGCTGGGTTGCTGATTTCGAAGTTGAAGCCATGGATGCCAAAGAGGTAGTAGGCGTGGTGGTAGGTGAGGCCGGAGTTCCCGCTACGCTCATCGGCTGGCGGCTCCTGACCGAACAGCGGCTTGGTGACTTTGTAAGGCTCACCCTGCTGCGCGCGCTGCATTTGGATGGCGGTTTTGTGCATCCGCTGGCCATCCGCGATGGTGGCGTACGGTGGAAAGAGTATCTCTCGCAGCGGATTGTGGATGTCCAAAAAGGCAACCAGGTTTGGTCGGGACTCGAAGAAGTTTGCCAGCGCCTTGGATTCGGGTTCCGAAAGAGGCGCGGTGCCTTCAAAAATGTTGTTGTTCGCGGTCGTCGTGGTTGTCTTCCACGTCTTGTCAAAGAGGCGCCCGCCACCCCAGCGGATGGAAAAGTTACGGTTTAGGTCCACCCCGCGGCTGCCATCTGCGTTCGTTGAGCGGTTTTTCCGCCAGTCCCGCTCGGTGACATCGTGAAGCTTGCCATCGACATTAAACGAAGGCACAACCCAAACAATCTGCCGGTCGAGAATGTCCGTGATCCGCTCATCGCGTTGGTAGCCGGCAAGCAGCTCATCCATAAAACGCAACAAATCGCGGCTCGGCTGCTGTTCACGCGGGTGGATGCCAGCGAGGAGCATCACTTCCTTGCGTTCAACGTTCTTTGCTGAGCGCGTGTCGATTTTGTAGATGGGGATGTCCCGGCCTTCGCGGGTTTTCCCGATACTGGATTTGGTGACGATCCCTTTGTACTTACTCAGCCAGCTGTCGGCCCGCTGGTTAATCTGGTCTTGTGTGATCAGAAGGCGCGCGATGGTGTCATTGGCAGGCTCCCATGCAGGGTCCTGATTCTTCTGAACGCCTCCCTGCAAAAGAGCAGGGAGGAGCAGTGCAGCGGCTAAAAACGGAATCACTGGCAGCCGTATTCCGGATCGAGGCACGGGGACCAGAATGCCGTTGCGCCCACGGGTTTGTCGGCGCGTTCGACCACTGGCTTGGTGTAGAAGCTCTCAATGCGCTGTGCCTTGACATGGCCATCCGCCCATGCCACATTCGTCATCCCTGTATGCCGCGGCTGCGGAGCACCATAATCCGCAAAGGACATATTGGAGCTTCCCGAGTGGATGAGGATCCAAGCGGTGCGGTTAATCGTTGTCGGGAATCCCGTGACAGCCGATGTCGCACGCTTCAGTGGCCAGCGCAGTGGGTCATTCGGGACGGTACGGGAATCAGCACCGCCATCCACAAAAAGCACTGTTTCACTTGGCTTGTTGATGCCCGTGGTGCTGATGGTGTCGATTGCCGTAGCGCCAGAGCCGATATCCCGGTTACCGCCGATGTACAGGTTGTACAAATAGGAGCTCGAAAGGCCCGCTGCGAGCGTGCCGCAGCCACCTGGCGTTGCCATCGTGCCCGGAGTCGCTCCAAGGTCACGGGCCGTGCTTGGGCATTTGAAGATTTCGTAGTTCTTGATGTAAGGCTGAGTAAACACCGGCCATGAACACAGCGTCCGGCTTGGGCTGTTTCCATAAAATGTCCGGATGGCCATTTCATCGTAGTCCTGTGTATACATCAGGAATGCGGTGCCAAGCTGCTTTAGGTTTGATGCGCAGCTGGTTTGGCGGGCTTTCTCGCGTGCCTGTGCGAAGACTGGGAAGAGTATGGCTGCCAGAATAGCGATGATGGCGATAACGACAAGGAGTTCGATGAGCGTGAAGGCAGCGGATTTAGGATTGCGTGATGTCACAGATGTTCCTTCTGAAGGTGAATAACGGATGAGAAAAGTCTACCTGCTGTCAGCGATAGAGTAAAACGTTCTTACGGTCATTCTTAAACTTCTGCAGCGCAGGCTCCCAAAGTTTGACCACTTCCTTAAGCCTTGCACCCTGCTCGACAGCATCGAATGTCTCTTTATGGCAAAGCAACGTCTGCCAACGGGCCATTTCCCACTGTTTGAACGCAACTTTTCGGAGGGCAATCGCCATCGCGACACCCGTCTGCACGGGCAGAAAGGTTTCCCGGTTCGTGACGATTAGCTCCACACCCTTGCATTCATCTCCTGCAAATTTGCTAGCGGTCGGTTTGAATGTTCGCGGCACAAACCCGATGCCGGGTAGGTCCATTGCCTGAAGGGCATCCCCATATTTGAAATGATCAAGCCATGGAGCGCCAAAGAGCTGAAATGGCGTCGCCGTTCCGCGGCCAACACTGACATTGGTGAACTCAAGCTGCGCAGGTCCCGGATAAATGTTTGCCTGTACAAGGCTGCGCATGTTCGGGCTTGGATCAATCCACTCACAGCCCGTTGCATCAAACCAGTCACGCCGCTTCCAGCCCTCCACAGTTACAACATTTATGTTGCATTTGAGGTCTGCCTGTACGTTTACAAGCTTTGCCTGCTCACCAAGCGTCATCCCGTGGCGAATTGGGATTGGGTGGATTGCGACGAACGAGAGCTTATCGGCATCCGTGACCGGGCCTTCGACATGCGTGCCGCCAATAGGGTTTGGTCGGTCGAGGATTGTAAGCGGGATGCCTGCCTTCGCCGTGGCGCGCATGCAGTGCACCAATGTCGAAACGTAGGTGTAGTAGCGGCAGCCAATATCCTGAATGTCGTAGACAAGGGCATCCAGACCAGTCAGATGCGATGGCTCAGGAGCGGTGCGCGGACCATAGAGTGAGATGACCGGAATACCCGTTTTTGGGTCGGCGCTGTCTGGGACACGCTCATCCACGGCGCCACGGATACCGTGCTCAGGTCCAAAAAAGACTTTGAGGCTGATATCAGGGCTCTTAAAGAAGGCATCTGCGGTTGCGACACCTTGGCGAAGGCGGCCGGTATGGTTGGTGATCAGGCCGATTTTCTTGCCGTGGAGCCCTGGGAAATTGTTGGCAACGAAAACATCCGCGCCGGTGCGTGTCGTCATGCTATTCCTCCGCGTTTTGTCGTCGATGGGCCTGTGGCGAGTGGCTGGCTTGCCTTCCACGGTGACTTTGGCTCAAAATGCTTCCACAGATCGCGGGAGAGTGTCCTCGCTAGAACCCACCCTTCGTTTGCATTTCCCCAGCTCTGGTCTTTCTGGTTACGCGTGATGATGGAAAATACATACGGATTGTTTGGAGCTTTTACGTAGAGCACTTCGGAGCGGCTCTGGTTGACTGCGCCACTTTTGCTCGCGACAAAGACATCCGGTGGCAGCTGCCCGACAGCTTCCTCATCCCAATAATTTCGCCCAAGGCAGCGGAGCATCCGCTCACTGGATGCCGGCGTGAGGAGCTTCCCGGTGGCGATGCGCTCAAGGATCGTAGCGATTTCACGTGGACTTGTCTGGCCCCAGCCATAGGTTGCTTGT
>CAIRTT010000387.1 GCA_903881535.1 uncultured Armatimonadota bacterium | reverse complement strand
CGTCCACGCGGTGTCCCCTGCTCAACCAGACGCTGACGCAACAGGACCCGGAAATCCTGAAAACTGATTTCGTAATCCCGGGTTGTAGCTGAGCGCTCTGCTTGCTGCAATAACCCAGACAGAGCAAAGCGAATGGCCGTGATGTGGTCATCATCCGATGGCTGCCCGGAGCGGCAGCCGATTTGCTGATCGATGATGTCGGAAACCGTAGCAACCCAGCCAGCAACGGTCTGTGTCAATGTCGCTGTCGATGTTAGCAATCTGAGGAGGTTCGAGAGCGGACCAATCATGTTGCCAAGTCCCCGCGACTCGACTGCTCCAACCCCTCCCACACCAAGAAGCGCATAGTCGCTAGATCCAAATGGGGAAAACTCATCCTCTGGAGCAATCACCAAGCCCATCGCAACCCGGTCCAGCCACTCATCCCAGGTCCCGGATGCATCCGGTGTAACACCCTTCCAAATGTCAGCAACATCGGAGTGGCGCTCATGCTCGCTAAACCCGTAGCGCGCGCCTCCCTCGGCGAGAATGACTTTGAGTGCATCCACAGCATCCGGTTCCAAGCCATGCCGAGCGAGCCAGCAAGGGTTTTGCACAATGCCAAGGAGGTCGGAGCGGCGAAGGCGGCCTCCGATGTTGTCGAGGATACGCTGAAAGAGTGCGGGAACAGGGCTTGCGACGCCAACGCCATCCCCAATCAGCGCCCAGGGCAGCTCAATCGGTGTGGAAAATACACGCTCGATGTGCGGGAGGTACGGAGATAAATCAGGAGCCGTGACAACAATGTCCCTTGGGTGCAGCGATGGATCATCGTGGAGCGCAAGAAGGATGTCATCCCGCATGCACTCCAGTTCCCGAATCGGCGACCAGCAGCTATTGACAACGAGAGAGTCATCACCAGGCTGGGAGAGCGCACCTTCTGGGATGGCCGGACAGTTATCAAGAATGGAAAGCTGTAGCCCTCCAAGGCGGGTGGTGACATCAGGTTCGCGAAATGCCTCACCGCCGTAAACGGTATGGACATCAACACCGTGCTGGAGAAGTTCATCCTCTGTGTCAATCAGAAATGCCTGCTCATTCCTTGAGAGGAGGCCAAGACTTGACAGCACTGGACTGGCAAAGGATGCCGCTCCACCATCCACCGCCGATGACAACATCAGCTGCTTGCGTGTTGGGTTGTCTGCAAAAAATTGCCGGCAGGGAGAGAGCAACACTTGAAGCACATTGATATCCGGGCGTGTGGCCAGTGCCTGAACCCAGCGATAATCGATCAGCGGCAGGAATGCGCCTCCGACGATAGCGACTGGCCCCGTAGAAGCGATACTAGCTTCCGACAAAGCAATTGCATCGGATGCTGAGAGTGGGTTGGCAAGGTCTGCCTTTGCCCAGACACGCTGAACCAGCTCAGCCTGCCAGTGGACATCGGGAGAGTCGAGTGGCGGAACCACACCGCGGATGAAATCCAGCAACATGGATGGACGTTGCTTGTCATAAAAACGTACCAAGCGTGTCAGCTGACCTGCAAGCTCCATCCGGGAACTACGATTTGCGGCAAGCCATGCCTGCACCGGCCGCCAGATTGGGTCTGTTGCATCGATTTCATCGAGAACATCAGCAATAACTGCCTCGAGAAGGACATCGTGGCAGGTGTGCTCATCCGGCATCCCGCAAAAGTGCCTCCTCGCGGCAAATTCCTCCATAAACGTCACGGCCATGATGTTGCCCATGTGGCGTGCAAGCGCCTGACGCAGCCAAGTCCGTATAACTTTGTTGGGGACAACAATCACGGCTGGCCGCGCAAGTGTGCGCGTGCTGATGTGTTCGGCTAAAGCCGGGATGAGGTTGGTGTAGTCGTTGGTTGGGATGATTTGCCAGGGCATTGGATGTCTCGAAGGTTAGCGGTCAATTACTTATCGTTGCCAATGTCCCATTTATGACACTTTTTCTAAATATATTTTTGGGATGATAGAAAAAAGCCCCCCCGGAATCCGGGAGGGCTTCTTTGCAATCAGGGAAGCTGCTATTCGCGGCTGCGTCGACGTCCGAGCTGACGTTGCTGAGCCGAAGGATCTTTAGCCAGAAACTCGTTCAGCTTTGCCTGTGTTGTTGGACTGGCCGTCCTTGTATCCGGGTCTCGACGAGCCTGTGCTTCCGGGCTGTTAAACTCCCGAAGTGCACGGGCATCATCCATTCTCGGCTTCACGAAGCCAAAGAATGCAATCAGAGCCACAATAACAATTCCAACGATGACTAACACGAACGGCGATGCCGCTTTTTCCTTGAGTGTTTCCAATGAAAGCCTCCAGCCTCGACTATTCGATGCCTTGTGGAACTGCTTCCAAAGACCACTGTGTTGACTTGATCTGACTTGGCTTCAGCCACTTAGCATGTCCATCGAGGAACCCGATGTTCATCCCTTGTGAGAAGCGATGAGGCTCCTTGACAATCGTTGAATTGTCGACACGTGCGCCGCCCGAGAGGAGCAGCTGACCAATGGTTTCAGAGCCATCCAGCTGGAGCTCGGATTCATCCGTCTTGTCACCACCGGAAAGGGATGCAAAGAAGGACTCCAGCGTTGCCCAGTTGGTAAAGCCTTCCTGCCAAACGGTCGTGACCGAGTTGTGGAACCAGATTGTCTCAGCAGGCGCCACCGCTTCACTTAGGCTGACAAAGCGTTGCTCAGCACGCGGGCCGGAACAACGTCCATCATTCCAGTTACCCGGAGGCGTCCCGCCACCGGTATTGGCTGCTGGGTTATATGGCGTTGGAAAGTCATCATTGGATGAGTTCACATTGATTGTGTAGCCGTAGTAAGGGGCATCCGAACGACCCGGGGATGTAAACATTTGCATGTTCTTTGTGTACGGATAGATCTGCTCTGGCCAGGTGGTCCAGTTACGGCTCCAGAGGTTTGGTGGGTTAACTGTCGAAGCACCACCACACGTACGAAGCGCTGGCGACATCAGGGCTTCATCATAGTCCTGGACATACATCATGGAGCTGGTAACAATTTGCTTGATGTTAGAAAGGTCGGAAATGGCACGTGCCTTTGAACGGGCCTGTGCAAAGACAGGGAACAGAATCGCAGCGAGGATCGCAATAATTGCAATTACAACCAGAAGTTCAATAAGCGTAAATGCGCTTGTTGTTTGCCGTGAACGGGATGACATCACTTAAACCTCCACAAAAGTTCTTTGCAAGACAGCAGCGTCTCACATATCCGGTCGAGGCAAAGGGGGAATGACACCGGATATCGGCATCATACACGATGAAGTTTAATTAACATAACCGTTTAACTGTGTTCACTTTTTGATTCGTTCGTAATGGCTTGGATTGGTATCTGTTTCATCCGATGATTAAGGCTACAATGCGATACGGTTCAAACCACAGTCATCGTTGTCGATACACACGGTAATCGGATGCACACAGGAGTGCTGAAAACCATGGATGCAAGGCGCTTTCTCTATCAAATCGGCCCACTGGGCATCGTAACGTTGCTCGCCATCGGGGCATCGGCTACCGAAAAGCCGCCAGTTGCGTTGATTGCAAAACCCACATTACGCCTCACCGGGCCCGGCACCAACATCACCCTCGATGGCCCATGGACCAGCCACCGTATTGTGACCGAGCTTCCAAGTGGAAAAGATGTCACTTCCGCTGCACGCTACAGCGTTGCTGATCCCAAAATTGCAACAGTTAAAGATGGAACGCTCTATCCCCTTCAGGATGGCCGAACGAGCATCACCATCAATGCCTCCGGACGCAGCTTGGTAGTGCCGGTGGATGTCCGTAATGTCACCACAAAAGCCACGCCACGCTTTATCGCTGATGTCGAACCAATCCTGACCCGCTCTAGCTGCAATGCCGGTGGATGTCACGGAGCCACACAGGGCAAAGGCGGCTTTCGTCTAAGCCTCCAGGCTTTTGATCCCGATCTCGACTTCGCCAGCATCACCAAAGGCAGTGCCAGCCGTCGTATTTCACCAGCGCAACCGATGAACTCTCTTCTGCTGCGCAAACCTACGATGGCCGTTCCCCACAAAGGTGGTCCAGTCCTTGCGGATGGCGCCCAGCACCACCGCCTGCTCAGCGAGTGGATACGCCTCGGGATGCCCGGGCCCAAACAAGATGACCCAAGCGTTACCAAGCTGGATGTGTATCCAAAAGTCCGTACTCTTACGACCGGTGACACGCAGGCGATCCGGGTCGTCGCGACGCTCTCAGATTCCACGACACGCGATGTCACCGCCGAGTCCCTTATCAGCGGCTCCGATGCGGCGGTCGCAAGCGTGAGCCCAGATGGCATCATCAAAGTCACGGGAAAAGGCTCCGCCGCGGTCCTGATTCGCTACCGGGATGTCGTGACAACCGCCACCATTAACAGTCCTTTTGGAATGCCAACAAAACCCGGCCCAGCACCGGATGCTGAAGCGCGAACTACGGCATCGGTT